>JAQSWG010000079.1 GCA_029266735.1 Ornithinibacter sp. | reverse complement strand
GACTGGGACGACCTCTCCGACCTCGAGCGCGCCACCATCCTCGACGGGCAGCGTCTTGCGTACACGAGCGAGGCACCGGTCAACTGGTGCCCGGGCCTCGGCACGGTGCTGTCCAACGAGGAGGTCACCAACGAGGGCCGGTCCGAGCGCGGCAACTTCCCTGTCTTCAAGCGGAACCTGCGCCAGTGGATGCTGCGGATCACGGCATACGCCGACAGGCTGGTCGACGACCTCGACCGGGTGCACTGGCCCGAGAAGGTCAAGATCATGCAGCGCAACTGGATCGGCCGCAGCCACGGCGCGCTCGTCACCTTCCCCCTCGCCGCCGCGGACGCGGACGATGCCGACACCCGGGCCGGGATCGATGTCTTCACGACCCGGCCGGACACCCTCTTCGGGGCGACCTTCATGGTGCTCGCCCCGGAACACCCGCTCGTCGACGAGCTGGTCCCCGACGGCGGGTGGCCCGAGGGCACCAAGGAGGGCTGGACCGGGGGAGCGGCGACCCCCAGCGAGGCGGTGACGGCATACCGGCGGGCCGCGGCGCGGATGAGCGAGATCGAGCGCCAGAGCGAGGGCAAGGACAAGACGGGCATCTTCACCGGCGGCTGGGCCGTGAACCCCGTCAACGGTACGCGGATCCCAGTGTTCGTCGCGGACTACGTACTCATGGGCTACGGGACCGGGGCCATCATGGCCGTGCCCGGCCAGGACCAGCGGGACTGGGAGTTCGCGACCGCCTTCGACCTGCCGATCATCCGCACGGTGCAGCCCGCCGAGGGGCACGACCTCGACACGGCGTACACCGGTGAGGGCCCCGCGGTCAACTCGAGCAACGACGAGCTGAGCCTCGACGGGCTCGGCGTGGTGGAGGCCAAGGCGCGCATCACGGCATACCTCGAGGAGAGGGGACTGGGGCAGGCGACCGTCACGTACAAGCTGCGGGACTGGCTGTTCAGCCGGCAACGCTACTGGGGCGAGCCGTTCCCCGTGGTCTTCGACGAGGAGGGTGTGGCCCACGCCGTCCCCGACGAGATGCTGCCCGTGGAGCTGCCGGAGGTCCCCGACTACAGCCCGAAGACCTACGACCCCGAGGACGCCGGCAGCGAGCCGGAGCCACCCCTGTCGCGGGTCCAGGAGTGGGTCGACGTCGAGCTCGACCTCGGCGACGGCAGGGGCCGGCGGCGCTTCCGCCGCGAGACGAGCACGATGCCCAACTGGGCCGGGTCGTGCTGGTACTACCTGCGCTACCTCGACCCGGTGAACACCGAGGCCTTCGTCGACCCCGAGAACGAGGCCTACTGGATGGGGCCGCGGGCCGAGCCGGTGCCGGGGGCCCCGGCGGGCACACGTGACCCCGGTGGCGTCGACCTCTACGTCGGCGGCGTCGAGCACGCCGTGCTCCACCTGCTCTATGCACGGTTCTGGCACAAGGTTCTCCACGACCTGGGGCACCTCAGCTCCGAGGAGCCGTTCCGGACCTACTTCAGCCAGGGCTACATCCAGGCGCCGGCGTTCGTCGACGCCCGGGGGCAGTACGTCGAGGCCAAGGAGGTGGAGGAGGTCGTCGGCGACGACGGGCAGCCCGCGTTCAGCTGGAACGGCGAGCCGGTGACCCGCGAGTACGGCAAGATCGGCAAGTCGCTGAAGAACATGGTGAGCCCGGACGAGATGTATGCCGCCTTCGGCGCCGACACCTTCCGGCTCTACGAGATGGGCCTCGGGCCCCTCGAGCAGAGCAAGCCGTGGGACACCCGGGCGGTCGTGGGGTCGCAGCGCTTCCTCCAGCGGCTGTGGCGCAACGTCATCGACGAGGAGACCGGCGAGGTGGTCGTCGTCGACGTGCCGCTCGACGCGGCGACGTCACGTGTGCTGCACCGCACCATCGCCGCGGTGCGCACCGACTACGCCGAGCTCGGGTTCAACACCGCGATCGCCCGTCTGACCGAGCTCAACAACGCGCTCACCAAGCTGGAGGGTGGCGTGCCGCGGGATGCCGCCGAGCAGCTCGTCCTCATGGTGGCGCCGTTGGCCCCGCACATCGCGGAGGAGCTGTGGATGCGGCTGGGCCACGAGGAGTCGCTGGTCCACGCGGCGTTCCCCGTCGCCAACCCGGCCCTGCTCGTCGAGGACACGGTGACCTGCGTCGTCCAGGTCCGCGGCAAGGTGCGCGACCGCCTCGAGGTCCCCGCCGACATCACCGAGGACGACCTTCGGTCGCTGGCCCTGGCGAGCGCCAAGGTGCAGGCGGCGGTGCCGGACGGCATCCGCACGGTCGTGGTGCGGGCGCCGAAGCTCGTCAACGTGGTGCCGGCCTGACCCCGGCCGCAACTTTTCCGCCCGATCCCGGAACCTTCACCTCGACGCCGGAACCGTTGCGGTGCGGAGGTGAAGCTTCTGGGGCGGAGCGCCTGCACCGCCGGACATCTCGGGTCGTGGACTCGGGATGCCGGCTGCTCCTCGCCCGCTCGTAGACTTCTCGCGTAGGTCATGAGTGCCAGCGACAAGCCCCGGCTCGCTGGCCAGCAACCCTCCTCCGCGGTGGGGTGCTCCGGGTGACGACCTGGTCGGCGCCTCCTCGGCGTCGGCAAGCGCGGGATCCCGGGAGTCGCCCCGAGGTCCTCCGGCCTCGGGAGACGCTCATGTCGATCGCCACCACCACACACGCCACGTTCCACCGACGGCCACGGCTGCGCGCGGTGCCGGATGCCGCGGCACCGGCTTCCGCTCCCACCCCATCGCCTCTCCCTGCCGCGCACCGCCACACGACGCCTGCGCAGCGAGCCCTGCCTCGAGTGGTCCGTCCCGGGCTCGTCCCCACCCTGTCGGGAGACCTCGTCGACTACGCCAACCTCGACCACGCCGCCTCGACACCGGCGTTCGAGGGCGTGGCCCGAGCGGTCGAGGCCGCGACCCGCAGCTACTCCTCCGTGCACCGCGGCACGGGGTGGCTCTCCCGGGTCACGAGCGCGCACTACGAGGCGGCGCGCGAGGAGGTCGCCCGTTTCGTCGGGGCCCGACCTGACGACGTCGTCGTCTTCACGCGCAACACGACGGATGCCGTCAACCTCCTCGCTCGCTGCCTCCCGCGGGACACCTCCGTCGTCGTCTTCGCCTCCGAGCACCACGCGGCCCTCCTTCCGTGGGCGCCCCGGGACACGGTGCGGCTCCCGGTGCCGGGCAGCGTGCGCGACGCCGAGGTGCTGCTCGAGGCTGCGCTCGCGGCCCTGCCGGCAGGTACGGCCCGACGTCCGCGCGAGGCGCTCGTGGTGCTCACCGCCGCCTCGAACGTCACCGGGGAGATCTGGCCCGTGGACCGGCTCACCTCCATCGCCCGCCGCCACGGGGCCAGGGTCCTCCTGGACGGTGCACAGTACGCCGCCCACCGCACCGTCGACCTCGGCGCGCTGGACGTCGACTGGGTCGTCTTCTCGGGGCACAAGGTGCACGCGCCGTTCGGTACCGGGGTCCTCGCCGGTCGGCAGGACTGGCTCGACGCGGCCCCGCCGTACCTCGCCGGCGGGGGCGCCACGGCCGCGGTCACCGAGGGCGGCACCCGCTGGGTCAGCGGGCCGGCTCGACACGAGGCCGGCAGCCCCAACGTCCTGGGGGCCGTCGCCCTCGCGGCCGCGTGCGCGACGATCCGCGAGCACCGGTCCGCCATCGAGGAGCACGAGGCCAGGCTCACCGCGCGTCTGCTCGACGGGCTTCGAGCCATCGACGGCGTGACGACCTACTCCCTCTTCGGCTCGAGCCACGACCGTGGGCCGGTCGTCACCTTCACCGTCGACGGCCTCGACAGCCACCTGGTCGCGGCTGCCCTGTCGGCCGAGCACGGCATCGGGGTGCGGGCGGGAAAGTTCTGCGCGCACCTGGTCGTGGACGCCCTGCTCGACGACGGGTCCGACGACGGTGTCCAGCACTCCACTGCGGTCCGGGCGAGCGCCGGCCTCGCGACGACCGAGGAGCACGTCGAGCGACTGCTCGCCGCCGTCGCGGTGCTCGCCGCAGAAGGGCCAGGTGCCGACTACGTCGACACCCCGGAGCAGGGCTGGCTGCCCGTGGACGACACCCGGGAGCTGGACGTGCCGCTGCCCTGGTGAGGGCACGGCATCCGCGAAACCACGCACGCAACTCTGGTCCCGTCGCGCGGGAGGGTGCAGGCTGTGGGCCTGAGGACGTGACCCCTGCCACGCCCCGCACCGAGGAGGACCCATGGCCGATCTCGACACCTCGCAGCTGCTCGCGGCGCTCGAGCCGGTCGCCGAGGACAACCTCAACCGTCACCTCGAGGTGGCGCAGGAGTGGATGCCGCACGAGTACGTCCCGTGGTCGTTGGGGCGCGACTTCAAGGAGCTCGGCGGTGACCCGTGGTCGGTCGACCAGTCGCAGCTCTCGCAGATCGCCCGCACCGCCCTCGAGGTCAACCTCCTCACCGAGGACAACCTGCCGAGCTACCACCGCGAGATCGAGCGGGCCTTCGGCCGGGAGAGCGCGTGGGGCGCCTGGGTCAACCGCTGGACGGCGGAGGAGGGCCGGCACGCGTTCTGCATCCGCGACTACCTGCTCGTCACCCGTGGCGTCGACCCCGACGAGCTCGAGCGGGCCCGGATGGAGACGATGCAGACGGGCTTCGACTCCGGCGACAAGCCGCTGCTCAACGTGTGCGCGTACGTCTCCTTCCAGGAGCTCGCCACCCGCGTCTCCCACCGCAACACCGGCAAGTTCACCGACGAGCCGATCGCTGAGAAGCTGCTCACGCGGGTCGCCAAGGACGAGAACCTCCACATGATCTTCTACCGGAACATCGTCCAGGCGGCGCTCGACCTGGCACCCAGCCAGACGATGCGCGCGATCACCGAGGAGGTCGTCAGCTTCCAGATGCCCGGGGCGATCATCCCCGGCTTCGGTCGCAAGGCCGTGCAGATGGCCATGGCCGGCATCTACGACCTGCGCATCCACCACGACGACATCGTCGCGCCGCTGCTGCGCCAGTGGGGGGTCTGGGAGCTCGAAGGCCTGGACGCCGACGGAGAGGCGGCGCGCGACGAGCTGGCGGCTGCCGTGGCGGCGCTCGACACCGAGGCGACCCGCTTCGTCGAGAAGCGGGAGGAGCGCGCGGCCAAGCTCGCAGCCCGACAGGGTGCGGCCGCGGCCGGCCACTAGCCTGCTCGGGTGAGCACCAGCCTCGTCACCGACTCCACGGCATACCTCCCGACCGACCTCACGGCGGGTCTCGACGTCCACGTCGTGCCGCTGCACGTGGTCGTCGGCGGCAAGGAGTTCTCCGAGGGCGTCGACATCGACGCGGGGGCCGTCGCCGCGGCGCTGCGCAGCTTCACGCCGGTCTCCACCTCGCGCCCGGCACCCGCGGCCTTCCTCGAGGTGTACGAGGCCGCGGCTGCCGGTGGTGCCGACTCGGTGGTGTCCGTGCACATCTCCGGGGACATGTCGAGCACGATCGCGGGCGCCGAGCTGGCGGCCGCGGAGTCTCCGGTGCCCGTCACCGTCGTCGACTCGCGTGCGCTCGGCATGGCCATGGGGTATGCCGTGCTCGCCGGCGCGCGGTTGGCCGCCGGTGGGGCATCGGCCGAGGTGGTGGCGGATGCCGTGCGCGCGACGTGCGCTGCCGCCACGGTCGTGTTCTACGTCGACACCCTGGAGTACCTGAGGCGCGGTGGCCGGATCGGCAAGGCCGGGGCGCTGGTCGGCTCCGCGCTGTCGATCAAGCCGATCCTCGGGCTCCGAGAGGGGCACATCGTCCCGCTCGAGCGGGTGCGCACCTCGACCCGGGCCATCGCCCGTCTCGAGGACCTCGCCGTGGAGGCCGCGATGTCCGTGCCCAGCGGCTTCGACGGCGTCGACGTCGCCGTGCAGCACCTGGACTCGCCGGAGCGGGCGGAACGGCTGGCAGAGCGGCTGCGCGCCCGTCTGGGGCAGGGCGCCGAGGTTCGCGTCGTGGGGCTCGGGGCGGTCGTCGGGGCGCACGTGGGCCCCGGGACGCTAGCCGCCGCAGTGGTGCCGAGGTTGGCGCGCTGACCGATGGGCTTGCTCGTCGCCGAGATCGCCGTCGTGGCGGTCGTCTGCTTCCTCATCGGCTCGGTGAACCCCGCGGCCCTCGTCGGCCGGTCGCTCGGACACGACCTGCGCACCTCCGGGTCGGGCAACCCGGGCGCGACCAACGCCGGGCGGGTGCTCGGCCCCAAGTGGGGAGTGCTCGTCCTCGTCCTCGACGTCGCGAAGGCGTACCTGCCGACCCTGCTCGTGCTGCGCACCCTGGGGACCGTGCCGGCGCTGGTCGCCGGCCTCTCGGTCGTGCTGGGTCACGTGTTCAGCCCCTTCCTGCGTGGCCACGGCGGCAAGGGCGCGGCCTGCGCCCTCGGTGCGGTGCTCGCGGTGGAGCCCTGGGTCGGGCTCGGGGCGGTCGTCGCGTTCGCGCTGGCCAAGACCGTCCTGCCGTTCGTCGGGGAGGCATCGGTGGTCACGGTGGGCGTCATCGGCCTCGTCGGGGTGTTCGGTCTGGTCGGCCTGGCGCCGTTCGTGGGGCCGGTCGTCGGGGCGTGGCTCGTGCTGCTGTCCGTGCTCGTCCTGTCCCGCCACCGCCGCAACATCGTCGCCTGGCGGTCGAGGCGGGTGCCGTGACGGGCGCGGTGCGGCGTGCGTGCCCCCAAGTGACGTGGCAGGGAGCTGCCCTCGACCTCGGGGGACTGGGCGGCCGTCGCTGAGCCGACCTCGGCGTCCACAGTGAGGTCCGGGCTACGCGGTCCTCCACAGGTGGTCGCGGCGCCTCGGGGCGGGCGGTCGCCCTCCTTAGTGTCGGCGTATGCCGCGACGTCACGACCCCGAGCTCCTCTCCCCCCGGGCCATGGCTCGGCTCCGTGCGCCGCGGGGCTACGTGCCGACCGCGGTCGAGCTGCATCGGGACCCGAGGGTCTCCGAGGCGGCGAGCAACGGCAGCCGCTCCAGCCGCCACGCGAGCCGGCTGTCGCGGTGGGGGTGGTTACGGGTGCCCGTCGCGTTGGAGGGGGCGCGATGGCAGCCCGGCCGGTCCGCCGTCCTGGGTGTCGTCGTCGTCACGCTGCTGGCGGTCGCGGTGTTCGGGCTCAGGGTGGCCTGGGCCACCTCCGACGACGGAGGGAGGGTGGTGGCACCTGGCGGCGGCTCACGGGCCGGACCCACGGGAGTCACGGCAGGCGCGGCACCCGTGGGGGGGACGGCCGATGCCACCGCGAGGGGCATCGCCGGCACGGGGGGTGAGGAGACGTCCGGCGCCGGCATGGTGACCCGCGGTGGAGCGCCGACGGTCACCGGGACTCCCGGAGCAGCGGTGGTCGTGCACGTGGTGGGACAGGTGCGCCGGCCGGGTGTCCTCCGGCTCGCCGCGGGGTCTCGGGTGGCGGATGCCCTCGACGCGGCCGGTGGACCGACGCCCACCGCTGACCTCGCTCGGGTGAACCTCGCTCGGGTCCTCGTCGACGGTGAGCAGGTGCAGGTGCCCGCACCGGGGGACCCGGATCCCGTGGGCGTCGGTGTCGTCGCCGCGGGCCCTGCTGCACCGGGCCGGGGCGTGGCAGCGGGGGACGGGGGGACGGCCGGGGTGCTCGTTCCGCTCAACACGGCTGACCTCGCGACACTCGAGACGCTGCCCGGCGTGGGCCCCGTCCTCGCCCAGCGCATCGTCGACTGGCGTTCGCAGCACGGGCGGTTCACGAGCGTCGAGGAGCTCGGTGAGGTGAGCGGCATCGGGGAGAAGCTCCTGGCCCAGCTCACGCCCCTGGTCACTCTGTGACGCCGAGCTCCGGGCGCCTGCCTAGCGATGAGTGACTCGCAGGCGACTCGACGGCGAGGTGAGCCGACGAACGACCTGCGGCTCTTGGCCCCCGCGGTGCTGGCCTGGGCGGTGGCCGCCGCCGGTCTCGGTCTTGGCGTCCGGGGTCACCTCGTGATGGCGGCGCTTGCGGCAGTGCTGGGCCTCGTACTGGCCCTGGTGCCCTCGAGGCGGTGGGAGATCCGTCGGCGGTGGGACGCTCGATGGCGGTGGCCGGCCATCCTCGTGACCGTGCTCGTCGTGCTGCTCCAGGTGGCTGCCGCTGGGCACTCAGTGCTGCGGGACCGCGGAGGTGTCCGCGCACTGGCCGCGGAGCGTGCCTCCGTTGCCGCCGTCGTCGTGGTGACGGGTGACCCGGTGGTGCTGGCCGGACGTGGCGAGCAGGTCAGGGTCCTGCGGGACGCCACGGCGGTCGTCGTCGATGCCCGTGGCGTCCGGCGCAGCACCCGGGCACCGGTGCTGCTCACGGGCGGCGAGTCCCTCGTCGAGCCGGCGTGGCGATCGACCGTCGAGGTCCATGGCCGGCTCGCTCCCGCAGAGGCGGCGGACGACCGCGTCGCCGTGCTCACGGTCGGTGGGCCACCGGTCCTCCTGGAAGGCCCTGGGCGCGTGGCCTCCTCCGCCGAGCGTCTGCGGGCCGGGCTCCGCAGCTCCGTGGACCACGCCCCGGCCGACGCCCGGGGCCTGCTCCCGGGACTGGTCATCGGCGACACCAGCCGCACCCCGGACGACCTCACCGCAGCCATGCGCGCCACCGGCATGACGCACCTCACCGCGGTGAGTGGGAGCAACGTCGCGGTGGTCACCGGCATGGTGCTCGGGCTCTGCGTGGTCCTCGGCATCCCACGCCGGGTGAGGCCGCTGCTGGCGCTGCTCGCCCTCGCCGGGTTCGTCGTGCTGGCGCGGCCCGAGCCGAGCGTCGTCCGCGCGGCAGCCATGGGCGCCATCGGGCTCATCGGGCTCAGCAGGTCTCGGCGGTCGGCTGGCCCTCCCGTGCTCGGCGCCGCCATCGTCGTCGTGCTCGTCCTGGACCCGTGGCTCGCGCGGTCGTTCGGCTTTGCGCTGTCGTCACTGGCGACCCTCGGCCTCCTCCTCTTCACCCGCCCCTGGGGTGAGGCGATCGGCGCTCGCCTTCCCGCGCGCCTCGCGCCTTTGGGGCCGGCTCTGGCCATCCCGGTCGCAGCTCAGGCCATGACCGCGCCACTGGTCGTCGTCCTGCAGGGCTCGGTCAGCGTGGTGGGGATCCTGGCGAACTTCCTCGCCGCTCCACTGGTGCCCATTGCCACGGTGGCCGGGGTGGCGGCGGCGCTGGTGTCGGTCCTCTGGCCCCGGGCGGCTGAGCTCGTGGCGTGGGTCGGAGTGGTGCCCACGACCCTCATCGCGCAGGTCGCGAGGCGGTTCGCGGACGTCCCGGGCGCCTCGCTGCCGTGGCCCGACGGCGCTCCGGGGGCGCTTCTGCTCGCCGTCATCACCCTGGTGGTGGTCCTCACCGGCCGTGCCCTCGTGCGCCTCGTCGCCGGTCACCCGGTGCTCGCCGTCGGCATCGCGCTGCTGGCGGCCGCCTCCCTCGTTCCCACCCGAACGGTGACCTGGCCACCGGAGGGCTGGCGGCTCGTCGTGTGCGACGTCGGTCAGGGGGACGCCGTGGTGCTCCGCAGCGGGACCGACCGGGCGGTGCTCGTGGACGCCGGTCCGGATCCGTCGCGCGTCGACCGGTGCCTGCGGCGCCTCGGAGTGACGACGCTCGATGCCGTCGTCCTCTCCCACTTCCACGCCGACCACGTCGACGGCCTCCCGGGTGCCCTGGACGGGCGGGACGTGGCCCAGATCCTCGTCGGACCCGTGCCCGAGCCGGCGACGACGGCCCGCACCGTCGCCGAGATCGCCCGGCGGCACGGCATCCCGGTGGCTGTCGTGCGGGCGGGCGACCGCATCACCGCAGGAGAGTTCGACGCCGTCGTGTGGAGCCCCTGGCGGCGCATCGCGGACGGCTCGGTGCCCAACAACGCGAGCATCGTGCTCGCCGCGCGCACGGGCGGCATCGACGCCCTCCTCCTCGGTGACGTCGAGCGCGAGGCGGCCCGCGACCTCCTGCTCCGCATCCGCCGGGAGCCGTCGATGGCCCAGGCGGCCGGCCGGTTCGAGGTGGTGAAGACGCCGCACCACGGGAGCGCGAACCTGGACGACGAGCTGATGGCGCTGGTGAGGGCCCCGGTGGCGGTCGTCAGCGTGGGGAGGGACAACGACTACGGCCACCCCGCTCCACGTCACCTTCAGGTGCTGCGGCGCAACCGGTATGCCGTGTTTCGCACCGACGAGCGCGGTGACGTCGCGCTGGGGTCGCTCGAGGGCCAGGTCACCGTGGAGACGAGCCGATGACGGCCGAGTGCGCTGGTCCGGCCGGAGAGTGCGGTGTGAGGACCCGTCGGACACGGCGTGGCGACTCCGCTGCAGGCCTGCACGCACCTACCGTTGGAGACCATGACGCGGGGACTGGGTGCCGGTCCGGCGACCGCTCGACCCCGGCATCCGCACGATGTCGTCAGGGCTGCTGGACGCGCCGCCCCTCGGTCCTCGCACGCACTCCCGCGCCGACCTGCTCGTCCGACGCCGGCCGTGTACCGCCGGAGACGGCTGGTGGCCATGGGGCTTCTCACCTTCACGATGTACGTGGGCTACACCGCCGTGACGGCCTTGGTGAGCTCCGCCGGGGAGGGAGAAGGTTCGCGGCACGTCGCGTCCGGCGCGCAGGCTGGGGCGAACGGCGTCATTGCCCCGGCGCACGCCGTCGCGACCCAGCCTCCGAGGCGCGTCGACTGCGCGGTCACCCCGTGCGTCGCGCTGACCTTCGACGACGGTCCCGTGCCCCAGACCGCCGACGTGGTCGACCTCCTCGAAGCGCGTGGGGCGCGAGCGACGTTCTACGTGGTCGGGGAACAGGCGAAGCGGTACCCGTCGGTCCTCAGGCATGCCACAGAGGCCGGGAACGAGATCGGCAACCACTCCTGGAGCCATGTCGACCTCAGACGCGCGGATCCGGGCACGGGGGCCAGGGAGCTCGACCGCACAGGTGACGCCATCGAGGAGGCCACCGGGGTCCGCCCCGCCACGATGCGCCCGCCCTACGGCGCGGTGGCGACGTCGGTTGCCGCGCAGGCCGGCCTTCCGCAGATTCTCTGGTCGGTCGACACCCGCGACTGGGACGGGCGGAGCACCGCGTCGGTCGTGGCGCGCGTGCTGGCCGAGGCGCAGCCGGGTGGGATCGTGCTGATGCACGACGTGAAGGGCACCACGCGCGCCGCTGTGCCCCAGATCCTCGACGCGCTCCTGGGCAAGGGATACGCGCTCGTGACGGTCTCCGAGCTGCTGGGTGGCGACCTCACCCCGGGAGGCATCTACCACGCCGGTCCGGCGCCGACGACCTGACCTCACCGCCGGCACCCGCTGGAGGTCCGGCGTCGTCACCGCCATGATCGCCCGGCGGGATGCCGGGGTGATCGGCAGCGCCACGACGTCCTCGTGGTGCACCGTCCGGAGGATGAGATCGGGGATCAGCGCCACCCCAAGGCCCTCGGCGACGAGCCCCATGACGGCGACGTAGTCCTCGGTCTCGTAGGCCACGTCCGGACGGAAGCCTGCGTCGTGGGTCAGCTGCAGCAGGTGGCCGCGGCACCGTGGGCACCCGGCGATCCACGGCTCCGCGGCGAGGTCGGCGAGGTCCACGGTCTCCTGCTCGGCGACCGCGTGACCCTCGGGCACGGCGAGCCGCACCTCGTCGTCGAGGAGCGGGGTGATGACGAAGGCGTCGAGGTCCTCCTCACCGCGGCCGAGGTCGGTGCCCTCGTAGGCGAACGCCACCGCGAGGTCGCACTCACCGGCCTTGAGCGCTGCGAGGCTCTCGGGCGGCTCGGCCTCGGTGAAGCTGATGCTGACGTCGGGGAAACGCTCCTTGACGAGCGCCAGAGCGCGGGGGACGAGCGTCGCGGACGCCGACGGGAAGGCCATGAGCCGCACCCGCCCGCTGCGCAGTCCCGCGATGGCGGCGACCTCCTCCTCCGCGGCGTCTAGCGCTGCGAGCACCCCGGTGGCGTGCCGGGCCAGCACCTGGCCGGCCTCGGTGAGTCGGACGTTGCGGCCGATCCGCTCGACGAGCACCGTCCCGGTGCGCTGCTCGAGCCGGCGAACCATCTGTGAGATGGCGGGTTGGGTGTAGCCGAGGGAGGCGGCGGCTGCGGTGAAGCTGCCCTCGTCGGCGATGGCCTTCATGACCCGCAGCCCTGCAGCATCGATCATGGCTCAAGACTATAACGTCACGTTATCGGCCGCGAGCACCGTCCAACTCCTGGTGATGATCGCCGCAGAGGCCCACCACGCCAGCGTCTCCTCCCGCACGCCGTCCACCGAACACGGGGGAACGACGAGGGGCCGGACCGCACAGCGGTCCGGCCCCTCGCCGGTGGACCCCCTCGAACGGGTCCTTCCAGAACTAGCCCTTCTTGTTGCTGCCCGTGACTCGGAGCATGTAGTCCGCGTCGAGGACCTGGATGTCACCGGTGGTCAGGTTCGAGATGACGACGGTGATCTCCTCCTTGTTGTCCAGGCAGGTGGTGTTGAAGCCCGTCTCGTGGATCGAGTTGCCCTCGAACCGGTAGACGTAGTTGCCCGCATCGTCGACGATCTCGCCCTCGGACGTCGTGCCCGGTGTGAGGTCGCACGGCGACAGGATCTGGACCACCCAGTTGTTCGTCTGGATACCGGTGGTGAGAATCCAGTTGCCCGGATCCGACGACAAGGTGGCCGCTGCACCGTCGACCATGACGTCGTCGACGAAGAAGCCGGTGTCGAGGTACGCCGCGTCGGTCGAGTAGCGGAACCGCAGGTCCGTCGTGCCGGCCGGAAGAGGACCGGTCTGGAGGCGGACGTACTCCGGGTCGTCGACGAAGTAGGCGCCGCCGGAGGTCCCGGTGAGGCCGTTGCCTTCCTCGTTGTTGTCGTGCGGGTCGGTGTCCGTGGTGACCTCGGTCGTGGTGCCGTACTCGTACAGCGGGACCGTCACCCACTCACCGTTGACCAGGGCCTCGACGTAGCCGTAGTCCCAGCCCTCCTCGATGAAGTACCAGGTCCAGAAGTCCACGACGTCGCCCGCTGCCACGGCGCTGTCGACGTTGAGGATGTTCTCGTTCTGGCTCTCGGCGCCACCCCACCAGTGCGTGTCACCGCTGTGCGGAGCGACCCGCTCGGTCGGGTCACCTTCGAAGTCGAGGGTGACGTTCCGCCCGAGGTTACGGAAGGTCTCGTAGGACACGCCGAACGGCAGGGCGCTCTGCGCCGGCACCTTCGGGCTGTTCGCCCAGCGACCCTCCGGAACGCGGCCGAAGTACTGGCCACGGTTCTTCCAGAACAGGTCGTTGGCGATGTCGACGCTCCAGCTGGTGAACGCCGGGTCGCCGAAGTCGATGTTGATGAAGTTCCAGACGTCCGACTGCTCGTCGTCCAGCTTGACGGCGATGGCCCAGTCCTTGAAGAGCTCCTCGGCCGACCGGAGCTCCGCGCCGGTCTGCTCGTTGAACTCGTCGATGGCCGCCTGGACGCCCGCCATGCCGTCTGCCTGGTTCTGGAAGATCAGCTTCATGAGGAGGTCGCCGCCGGCGCCGTCGTAGTGACAGTCGGCGTTGAAGGTGCCGTCGCCGTTCCCACCAGCCTGCTCCCAGAGGTACAGGAAGTAGGTCAGGGACGCCCCGTAGTTCTCGAGCCCTCCGCCCCATCGCGTCAACGAGGTCTCGCGGTGGAAGACCTGGTGGTAGGTCAGGTGCGAGCCGCCGATGTCGTAGCAGTTGAGGAAGATCGCCATGTCGGCGAGGCCCTCGTCCACCCACGACACCTCACCGGGGTCGGAGTAGTTCATGAGCAGGTGCTCGAGCTCGTGAGCGATGACACCCTCGTACAGCTGCGGGTTCGCGGCGTCCTCGCCGATGCGGTTCACCCAGTCGTAGGCGTCGACGACGATGACGTTCATGCCCGCCTCGTTGATGTACTCGGGCGCGAAGTACCCGGCCGTGTACGTGTCGACGGAGCAGTCGTAGTAGGACTCGTCCTGCACGTTGTAGACGAGCATGACGAGCGCGTCACTGTCGGGGTCGTTCGGGTCCGCAAGCCCGATGTCACCGAAGTGCGTCTCGTCGACGGGGACGATGTGGTTGGCCAGCTCGTCGCCCAGCGCGTCGATCTGCGCCTGCGTGATGAGGTAGTCATCGACGGAGCCGTCGGCGCACGGCGTGAACGCGTCGTTCGGGTTGTGGTCGAAGGAGGGGTCGAGGCTGGTCACGCCCTCGGCGCCGCCGATGCCACCCTCGGGAACATAGATGTAGACAGGCGTCCCGTCGGCCGTCTCACCGGCATACGCCCGCTCGAAGGTCTGGTGGTAGGACCCACCGGCCTCGCTGTCGTTGAGGTGGACGAGCATCGTCGGGTCGCCCGGTTCGCCCACGGTGTGGGCCTGTGCCGCTGCCGTGGTGCCGAGCGCCGCGAGGGTCATCGCTGCGCCGGCCGCCACGAGGCGGCGTGTCAGTCTGTGCACGGTGTGTGCTCCTTCCGTGTGCCACGTCGTTGTGGCCTTCGGGAGCGCCGGCTGGTCCCTGCCTTACGCCCAGCCGTGCTGTCCCGCCCGGTCGTGGCGCGCGAGATGCGCCACGCAGGGGAAGGTAGCAACCGAGGACCGCCAGTGGGACGCAACATGCACCCCAATCTGCCGAGCGGCAGCCGCCCGTGCTCCGTCGCCCTTGCGGCCCGCTCAGCCGACCCTGACAACCCACAGCGGGCTGGGTCGTCGGATGCGAGAATCCCCCGTATGCCGGACGCCGCCGCGCTCGTGGCCCTCCTCCACGCCCACCCCGGCACGCTCGTGCTCACCGGGGCGGGGATGTCGACCGACAGCGGGATTCCCGACTACCGGGGTCCGGACGGCAGCCGGAGGGTGAACCCCATGCAGCACGGTGAGTTCGTCGGGTCGAGCGAGGCACGCCAGCGGTACTGGGCCCGCTCGTACATCGGCTGGCAGCGGTTCTCGCACGCCGAGCCGAACCCGGCTCACCACGCCGTCGCCGACCTCCAGCGCCGGGGCG
>JAQSWG010000078.1 GCA_029266735.1 Ornithinibacter sp. | reverse complement strand
GGCGACGAGGGTGACGAGGAACCCGAGGGCCAGGGCGAGGAGGACGCCGATGTTCGAGTACGGCCAGTTGCCCTCCCAGTACGGTGCACCCTCTCCTTCCGGGACGTACGTGCCGAGTCCGAGGGGGCCGAGCAGGTAGCCCTGCCAGTTGTTCCACGCGGCGTCCTGGGCGAAGCTGTTGACGACGAGTCCCCAGCCGATGACCGACGCCACGACCATCGTGCCGATCGACACCCAGTCGAAGGCGCCGTAGCGCCCGCGGGCGTCGAAGAGGTCGTCGTCGTCGTAGTCACGTTTGCGCAGGGTGATGTCGGCGATCATGATGCCGGCCCAGGCCGCCAGGGGCACCCCGAGGGTGATGAGGAAGCTCTGGAACGGGCCGAGGAAGTCCTCGGCGACGAACACGACGAAGAACGTGCCGAAGGTGAGGATGAGCCCGTCGACCAGGGCGGCCATCGGTCGCGGGATGCGCACGCCCAGCGAGAGGAGCGTGAGGCCGGAGGAGTAGATGCCGAGCACCGCCCCGGAGATGAGCGAGACCGAAGACGACGAGGAGCACCGGGGCGATCGCCCCCCCGAAGGTGTTCCAGAAGACGATCGCGCTGCCGGGGGCGGAGCGGCGCTGGTAGCGGGACCAGTCCGCGGCGATGTTGATCCAGCCCAGCCCGAAACCGGTCATGAGCAGGACGAACGCGCCCACGACCGACTGCGACTCGCCCGACGGGAGTGCGGCCACGGCGGCCCAGTCGATCTCGCTGGCCGCCACGACGACGAAGAGGATGGTGACGATGCCGGTGACCCAGGTGAGCACCGACTGCATCCGCATGATGATGTGGTAGCCGGCGACGGAGGCCAGCACGATCGCGGCGGCGACGACGACGGCGGCAGCCACCTTGGTGCCGGTGCCACCGCCCCAGCCGAGCTGCTCGAAGATCGTGGCCGTCGCGAGGACGGCGAGGATCGCGAGGAAGGTCTCCCAGCCGATGGACACCAGCCACGAGACGACTCCGGGGACCTTCTGCCCGTTCACGCCGAACGCGGCCCGGGAGAGGATCATCGTCGGCGCCGATCCGCGCTTCCCGGCGATCGCGATGATCCCGCACAGCAGGAACGAGATGACGATCCCGAGGACGGTGACGACCAGCGCCTGCCAGAACGAGATGCCGAAGCCGAGGACGAACGCGGCATACGAGATGCCGAAGACCGACACGTTGGCCGCGAACCACGGCCAGAAGAGGTCTCGTGGTCTCGCGGTGCGCTCGGACTCGTCGATGATCTCGATGCCCGTGGTCTCGACCCCGAGCCGCTTCGTGGCCACCGCAGTCTCGCTCATGGAGCCGAGCATAGGCCCGGGCGGCGCATCACGAGGGCTCGCAGCGACCTCGCGGGGAGCGGGCACGACCGACGCCCGCACCGTCGGCGCGGGTCACACGACAGGCACGGTCAGGGCGGCGTCAACGCCGACCCGGGGACCACTGCCCGTGGTCGTCCTCGTCCTCCCCGTCGCGGTCGTCGCCCATCGAGCGGTTCCCGTTCTGGGTGGACCCGTGCAGTTCTCGCTCAAGCGCGGAGAGGTCGGTGTCCGGGCTGAAGTACTTCAGCTCTCGAGCGACCTTCGTCTGCTTGGCCTTGGCTCGGCCGCGCCCCATGGCGTGACCCCCTCGTGCGTCTGCCGGGGCGGCATCACGAGTGGGACGGCCCCGACTTCAGGGTCATCCCACGTCGCGGAGCGGTCCCGGGAATCGTGTGTGTGTCGTGACGCCAACGGTACATCAGTGGAGCCGTTCCGGCGACGCCGTCCGGTCAACGGTGAGCCGTTGTCGCGTGTTCCCGGCCGCCGCTTCCGCACGCCCATCAGGTGGCTCGCGCCCCGACCGGGTCCCCCGGCAGCCACGGACGGCGCCCACCTGCGGCGATGCGACGCTCGGCGACCCGGTCGGCCGCGACGGCCGGGCTCACGTCGTCCTCGTCGGCGGCGCGGAGCACCTCGAGCGTGTGCTCGAAGATCGTCTCGGTGCGGCGCCGCGCCCGCTCCATGTCGAACCCGTGCAGCTCGTCGGCGACCTGGATGACACCGCCGGCGTTGACGAGGAAGTCCGGCGCGTAGAGGATGCCGCGCTCGCGCAGCCTTCGAGCCGTCCCCCCCGGTCCGTCCGTGACCAGCTGGTTGTTGGCCCCTCCGCACACCACCCGGGCGCGTAGGACCTCGACGGTGTGCTCGTCGAGGGCCCCGCCGAGGGCGTTCGGGCTGAACACGTCGAGGTCCGCATGGACGAGGTCCTCCACGTCCGCGACCCCTCCGAGAGCGGGGTGCCGACCGAGCACCGCGCGCACCGCCTCCGTGTCCACGTCGGCGACGACCACCTCCGCGCCGTCCTCGAGGAGGTGCTCGACGAGGCGGTGACCGACCTTGCCGACACCGGCGATGCCGACCCGGCGCCCGGACAGGGTCGCCTCCCCCCAGAGGTGCTGGGCCGCGGCGCGCATGCCCTGGAAGACGCCGTATGCCGTGAGCACCGACGAGTCACCGGCCCCCCCGCGCTCGCGTGAGCGGCCGGTGGCCCACGTGGTCTCCTCGCCGACGACGTCCATGTCGGCGACGTAGGTGCCGACGTCGCAGGCGGTGACGTACCGGCCGCCGAGCGACTCGACGAACCGGCCGTAGGCCCGGAGCAGCTCGGGGGTCTTGTCACGGTGCGGGTCACCGAGGATGACGGCCTTGCCGCCGCCGTGGTCGAGGCCGGCGAGGGCGTTCTTGCTCGTCATGGCGCGGGAGAGGCGCAGGACGTCGGCCAGGGCGTGGTCCATCGAGGCGTAGGGGTGGAAGCGCGTGCCGCCCAGGCCCGGGCCGAGCGAGGTGTCGTGCAGGGCGATGACCGCCCGCAGACCCGTGTCGGGGTCGGAGCAGAAGGCGACCTGCTCGTGGCCGGCGAGGTCGATGAGGTCGGTGGCCATGCGGGGTGCTCCTGCGGGCGAGGGCGGGTGCCACCACGCTAGCGCCGTCGCACCGACGACCAGCCGAGGCGCTCCCGTCGGCGGTTTCGCCGCTCGGGGCCAACGGCGGGGCAACGTTCGACGCGGCGCCGGTCCTCGCGCGGTAGGTGTGAGACTGGCCTCCGGAGCATCCCGTCACTGAGGAGCGAGTCGTGCTGAGAGTCGGGTACAAGGCGTCGGCGGAGCAGTTCGCTCCCGGCGAGCTGGCGGCATACGCCGTCCGTGCCGAGGAGCTGGGACTCGACTCCGTCACCGTCTCCGACCACTTCCAGCCGTGGCGGCTCGAGGGTGGCCACGCCCCGAACTCCCTCGCCTGGCTCGCCTGGGTCGCCGCCCGCACCGACCGCGTCATGCTCGGCCCCTCGGTCCTCACGCCGACCTTCCGCTACAACCCGGCGGTCATCGCGCAGACCTTCGCCACCCTGGCCTGCCTGGCCCCGGGGCGGATCATGCTCGGGATCGGCACCGGCGAGGCGCTCAACGAGGTGGCTGTCGGCTCGGTGCGCGACGGCGAGTGGCCGGAGTTCAAGGAGCGGTTCGGCCGGATGCGTGAGGCCGTCCGGATCATCCGCGCGCTGTGGACCGAGCCCAGCGTGACCTTCGACGGTGAGTACTTCAGGACGGTCGAGGCCAAGATCTACGACCGCCCCGACGTGCCGGTCCCGATCTACGTCGCCGCGGGCGGGCCGATGGTGGCCCGCTATGCCGGCCGGATGGCCGACGGCTTCATCTGCACCTCGGGCAAGGGCCGGCAGCTGTATGCCGACCAGCTGGTTCCCGCGGTCGACGAGGGGCTCGAGCGGGCCGGCCGTGACCTCGACGAGATCGACCGGATGATCGAGGTCAAGCTCTCGTGGGATCCCGACCCCGACCGGGCGCTGGAGAACTGCCGCTTCTGGGCGCCGCTGTCACTACCCGCCGACATGAAGCACTCGATCAACAGTCCGAGTGAGATGGAGGATGCCTGCAACCGGCTACCGATCGAGGACGTTGCCCAGCGCTGGGTCGTGGCGAGCCGGCCGGAGGACGTGGTCGAGGCCCTGCGGGTCTACACCGACCTCGGCTTCGACCACCTCGTGGTGCACGGCCCCGGGCACGAGCAGGAGCGGTTCCTCACGACGTTCTGCGAGCAGGTCCTCCCCGGTCTGCGCGAGCTCACCCCCGTCGCCCGGTGACCGGCGCGACCCAGCCCCCGGTGCCGAGACCGCCGGCCGCCCTGCGCCTTCGGGGCCGCCTCTACGATGCGTCGCGCCCGGCGGTCATGGCGGTGATCAACCGGACGCCCGACTCGTTCTGGGCGGGCAACCGGCACGCCGACCTCGAGTCGGCCCGGCGGGCTCTCGATGAGGCCGTCGCTGCCGGCGCCGACATCGTCGACGTCGGCGGGGTCCGGGCGGGCCAGGACGGAGCTGCCGTGGCTCCGACGGAGGAGGCCGAGCGCGTCGTGCCGTTCCTCGTGCTCGCGCGCGAGGCCCACCCCGACGTCGCCCTCAGCCTCGACACCTGGCGGGCCGAGGTCGCGCGTGCGGCCGCGGCCGAGGCAGGGGCGGACCTCGTCAACGACACCTGGCAGGGCCACGACCCCGACCTCCTGCACCTGGCCGCCGAGGTCGGGACGGGCTACGTCGTGTCGCACACCGGCGGCCTCCCGCCTCGCACGGACCCGGATGCCGTGACCTACCCACCCGAGCCCCTGGGAGTGCTCGACGACGTGCTGCGCACGCTGCGCGAGGGGGCTGAGCGGGCCGTCGCGGCCGGCATCCCCCCCGAGCGGGTGCTCGTCGACCCGACCCTCGACTTCGGCAAGACCACCGCCCACTCACTCACGCTGCTGCGGCACACCGAGGCCGTCGTGGCGCTTGGTTTTCCTGTGTTGCAGGCTCTTTCACGCAAGGACTTCGTCGGCGAGACCCTCGACCTGCCCCCTGACGAGCGCCTTGAGGGAACGCTCGCCGCCACCGCCGTGGCCGCGTGGCTGGGCGCGACGGTGTTCCGTGCCCACGACGTGCGAGCGACCCGGCGGGTGGTCGACATGGTGGCGTCGATCCGTGGGGACCGGCCGCCGCTCCTCACCGTCCGGGGCGTCCCCACATGACCGGAGCACCTCCCGGACCCCTCGAGGGGGTGCGTGTCGTCGAGCTGGGCGGCATCGGACCGACGCCCTTCGCCGGCATGTACCTCGCCGAGCTCGGCGCAGACGTCGTCCGCGTCGACCGACCCGGCGAGTCCAACCCGCTGGCGGTGGCCGGAGGGCTCCGACGCTCGCGCCCGAGCATCGTCGTCGACCTCAAGGGCGAGGCCGGTCGGGCCGTCGTCCAGCGGCTCGTGGACGAGGCGGACGTCCTCCTCGAGGGCTACCGTCCCGGCGTGGTGGAGCGGCTCGGGCTCGGGCCCGAGGAGTGCCTCGCACGGAACCCGCGGCTCGTCCTCGCCAGGATGACCGGCTGGGGCCAGACCGGCCCGTGGGCGGGACGCGCCGGACACGACATCACGTATGCCGCCGTGTCCGGGACGCTGCACGCCTTCGGCCCTGCCGAGCGCCCGGTCGCGCCCGTGCCGCTGATCGGTGACTTCGCCGGTGGCTCGATGTACGTCGTCGCCGGGGTGCTCGCTGCACTCGTCGCGCGAGGCACGACCGGACGGGGACAGGTCGTGGACGCCGCGATGGTGGACGGTGCGGCACACCTGCTGACGATGGTTCACGGCCTGGTGGGAGCCGGAGCCTGGCAGGACGAGCGGGCCGCCAACCTCCTCGACGGTGGGGCGCCGTTCTACGACGTCTACGAGTGTGCTGACGGCCGGTTCGTCGCGGTGGGGGCGCTCGAGCCCGCATTCTGGGCGGAGCTGGTGCACGGGCTGGGCGTCGCGGTGGAGGGCGAGCAGTACGACGTCGCCGTGTGGCCTGCGCACCGAGCCGCGTTCAGCGCGGCGTTCCGGTCACGGACCCGTGACGAGTGGGCAGCGGCGTTCGAGGGCACCGATGCCTGCGTGGCCCCGGTGCTCTCGCTCACCGAGGCGCCGCACCACCCGCACCTCGTCGAGCGGGGCACCTTCGCTCCGGGTCCCGGCGGCACGCTCGTCCCGCGCACCGGTCCCAGGCTGTCCGGGACACCGGTGCGTGACCCCGGACCCGAGCCGGCCCCGGGAGCCGACACGACGGCATACCTCCTTGCCCATGGCTTCTCGGCCGACGAGGTCGCGGCCCTCCGCGCTGCTGGCGCCGTCGTGCAGACCTGAGGCGAGGCCCTCGCGAGGACACGGGCCGGTGATCGCTCGTGGCGCCGACGGACGGTTCTAGGCTGCGAGGCGTGACGCACCGTTCGGGTCCCCGCCCACGACCCGCCGGACCTGCCCGTGCCGCCGTCCTGTGTGCGGTGGTCACCGCGATGGCCATCGGCGGCTGCGGAGCCGGTGCGGCCGAGTCCGACGCGCGCAGCGCCGCCGACTCGTTCCTCGACGCGGCCGGCACCGACCCGGCATCCGCCTGTGAGCGACTCGCCCCCGAGACGAGGAGGGCCCTCGAGGAGAACACGGGGTCCGGCTGCGACGCCGCCCTGCGTCAGGTGGGGCTGGGTGCCGCAGGCGCGGCCGAGTCGGTCGACGTCGCGGGCCACGGGGCGCAGGTGCGCTACGAGGGGGACACGGTGTTCCTCGCCCTCTTCGACAAGGGCTGGCTCGTCACCGCCGCGGGGTGCCGGCGAACCTCGGACGACCGGTCCGAGCCGTACGACTGCGATGTCGAGGGAGGGTGACGGGATGAGGGTCGTCTTCACCGCGTATGCCGTGTTCATCGTGGTCGGTCTGGCGTTCTCCATCTGGGTCGGGCTGGCCGCGCGATGACGGGGCCTGGGGACGAGCGCTCGTTCTGGCGCGACAACTCCCTCTCCCTCGTCTTCGGTGGGCTCCTCCTCCTCACCCTCGCTGCGCAGTCCTGGTGGGGTGCGGCCCTCTACAACGAGGAGGCGAGGACCGCAGGGCTGCAGGAGATCTCGCTGTGGCGCTACGTGACGTCCTCGACGTTCGCCGTGGACGTCGCGGAGAACTGGCAGTCGGAGTTCCTCCAGTTCGTCCTCTACATCTTCTTCACGGTCTGGCTCGTGCAGCGCGGGTCCTCCGAGTCCAAGCGGCCCGGGAACGAGGGGCGCGAGTCCGACGAGCAGCAGCTCGTGAAGGGCCACGCCCGGGCGGGCTCACCGTCGTGGGCCAAGGTCGGCGGCTGGCGGACCCGGCTCTACTCGCACTCCCTGGTCACGGCCATGGCGGTCCTCTTCGTCCTGTCGTGGACCGCCCAGGCGATCGCCGGGCGCGTCGCGAACAACGAGGAGCGGCTGCGCGACCGGCTCGACCCGATGTCCCTCACTGAGTACCTCCGGGCGCCGGACTTCTGGAGCCGCACGCTGCAGAACTGGCAGTCGGAGCTGCTGGCGATCGGGACGATGGTGGTCTTCGCCATCTACCTGCGTGAGCGGGGGTCGCCGGAGAGCAAGGAGGTCGGGGCTCCCCACCACCTCACGAGCTCCAGCGACTGAGTTCCCGGGTTGCACGGCCCTGTCGTCGGGCCCAAGCTGTCGAGACGGGCGTCACGTCGAAGGACGGCATACTCCCGTCGCGGCAGGGGTATGTGGCCCCCTGTGACGCCCGAGGAGACGACCCGCTGTGCCCCTGCGACCCGCCGCCGAAACGTGACGGACCCGCTCGTGGAGGTCCTCGAGGAGAGGGCGGCCGAGGATCTCGGCGGCGCCCGCCGTGGGGACATCGTGGACGCGATCGAGGAGATGGTGTCGCACCCCGAGTACCCGTGCCTCGGCGCCCGGTCCGTCTTTCGACGCGCGGCGGTGACGATGGTCGTCCTCGACGCGCTCGACGACACCTCGTCCGGTGGCTCGCTCGACCAGCTGGTGGCGGCCTTGGGCAGCTATGCGCACGAGGTCGACCAGGAGGGCGACCTCGTGTCCTTCGCCGCCTGCTTCCGAGGTCCGGTCCCGGCTGACGAGAGGGACTTCGAACGGCTCCTCTGGACGGCGCTCCAGCACCTGCACGAGCGCGACGCGGAGCCGTGGGCCGAGGGCGTGGCCGCGGACCCGGAGAACCCGCACTTCGCGTTCAGCGTGGCAGGAACCGCGTTCTTCGTCGTCGGTCTGCACCCCAACGCCTCACGCGTGGCACGGCGCGCTCCGCTGCCGACCCTGGTCTTCAACCTCCACGAGCAGTTCGAGCGGATGCGGGCGGACGGCCGCTACGAGCGGATGCGCGACATGATCCGCCGCCGCGACACCGAGCTCCAGGGCTCCCTCAACCCGATGGTCAGCGACCACGGGGAGACCTCGGAGGCCCGACAGTACGCGGGTCGTGCGGTGCCGACCGGCTGGACGCCGCCCTTCGAACCCGACCCGGAGAGCGTCACCGGCGAGGGCGCGCGGTGAACCCCGCCCGGCGTCGCTTCTCACGACAGGGCGAGCCGCCGGCATACGACGGCTCCGACGACCACCCCGGGGTCGGTTGGACCCGCGTCGCGCCGCAGACCGGCACCGCTGTCCGGCTGGACCCCGGTGACCGCCTCACGGTCTTGGACCCGTGCGGCGAGCAGGTGAGCGACCTCTACCTCGTGGCCGCGGACGACCCTGCCGAGGTGTTCTCGTCCGGCCGGACGACCGACTACGGGAACTCGATCTACGTCTCGACAGGCTCGCTCCTCTACAGCAACCGCAGCCGGGTGCTTGCCCAGGTCGTCGAGGACACCGTCGGCGTCCACGACCTCACCCTGACGCCGTGCAGCCAGGACACGTTCGACATCCTCTACCCCGAGCTCCGCGGCGCCCAGCACCCGAGCTGCTTCGCCAACCTCGTCGCCGCGCTCGGACCGCACGGCGTCGACCCCGACCGGATCGGCTCGACCCTCAACGTCTTCATGGACGTGTGGACCGACGACCGCGGTGAGCTGCACATCGACGCGCCACCGACGCGACCGGGTGACCGCTTCTCGGTCGAGGCACGGGTCCCGGTGGTCGCGGGTGTGACCGCGTGCTCGGCGGAGAAGTCGAACAACGGGGTCTGCACTCCGATCGACCTGCGGGTCGACCGGGTCGGCTGAGGCAGGACCAGATGTCGGTGGACGGGGGCAGGATGAGCGGATGGACGTGACGCTCGCCGACGTCGTGTCGGCATCGCGCACGGTGTCCGCCACTCGCTCTCGCACCGCCAAGACCGACGCGCTGGCGGCCCTGTTCGCCCGCTGCGACGCCGAGGAGGTCGGCGTCGTGGTGGCCCACCTCTCCGGTGTCCTTCCGCAACGACGGCTCGGCGTCGGGTTCCGCTCGCTGGGATCCCTCCCCGACCCCGCGACCGCACCCTCACTCACCGTGGCCGAGGTGGACGCCGCGTTCGACCGCCTCGCAACGACGGCGGGCGCCGGTTCGACGGCGTTCCGGCGGGCCGAGCTGGCGGCACTTCTGGGACGTGCGACGGCGGAGGAGCAGAGCTTCCTGCGTGACCTCATCACGGGCAACCTGCGTCAGGGTGCACTCGACGGCGTCGTCCTGGCGGCGGTCGCCCAGGCGTATGCCGTCCCCGAGCCGGTCGTGCGCCGTGCCGCCATGCTCGCCGGCACGGCGGCGGAGGTGGCAGGTCTCGCCGCCCGGGGCGGGGAGCCGGCGCTGGCGGAGGTGGGGCTCGTCGTGGGGCGACCCCTGCGGCCGATGCTCGCGGCCTCCGCGAAGACCCCCGAGGAGGCGGTGGACGCGGTCGGCGGTGGTGAGCTGATCGTCGACGGCAAGCTGGACGGCATCCGGGTCCAGGTCCACCGCACGGCCGACGTCGTGAGCGTCTACACCCGCAGCCTCGACGAGATCACCGACCGGGTGCCCGAGGTCGTCGAGGCGGTCGCTGCCCTACGGGGGGGTGACCTCGTGCTCGACGGTGAGGCCATCGTCATGAGGGACGACGGGCGACCGGCACCGTTCCAGGTCACCGGCTCCCGCACGGCGAGCTCCGCCGACGTGGCCAACCTCCGAGCGACCGTCCCACTGACGACGTACGTCTTCGACATCCTCCACCGGGACGGCGTCGACCTCATCGACGAGTCGGCCCGGGTGCGTCACGAGGCCCTCGAAGAGCTGGCCCCGCACCTCCTCGTCCCCCGGCGCGTCACCACGGAGGTCGCGGACGTCGTGACGTTCTTCGACGAGCTCATCGCCTCGGGGCATGAAGGCGTCGTCGTCAAGGCCGCGACGAGTTCCTACGCAGCTGGGCGGCGGGGGAGCGGCTGGGTCAAGGTCAAGCCCACGCACACGCTCGACCTCGTCGTCCTCGCCGTCGAGTGGGGGTCGGGCCGACGCCGCGGTTTCCTCTCCAACATCCACCTCGGCGCCCGTGACCCGGAGTCCGGCGAGTTCGTCATGATCGGGAAGACCTTCAAGGGCATGACCGACGAGATGCTGCGCTGGCAGACCGAGCGCTTCGCGGAGCTCGCCGTCCACGGCACGGACGGGTGGGTCGTGCCGCTGCGGCCGGAGCAGGTCGTCGAGGTCGCCTTCGACGGGTTGCAGATCTCCCGTCGCTATCCGGGCGGTGTCGCTCTGCGGTTCGCCCGCGTGCTCCGCTACCGCGACGACAAGTCGGCCGACGAGGCCGACACCATCGCCACGGTGCGGTCGCTCGCCCCCGACGCCTGACCGGGCTGCCGGCGCGTCGCGGTGCCGCTCAGTCGGGCGGGGTGAGCGCCCGCACCAGTCGAGCGGCGCCGGCCACGATGCCGACGACGCTGCCGGCGATGCCGACGGCAAGCACCCATCGGGCGACGAGGTCCATGTCGACCCAGGTCTCGGCGAAGTCGATGGGGAACACCTGCCACATGCGGATGAGGGCGGCGAGTCCGACGCTGGTCGTGACGACGTCACCCAGGGCGCGTACCCAGGGCGGGTCGTGGACCACATAGACGGCATTCGCGAGGACCCCCGCGATGATCGACGCATTGACGAGCCACAGCACGGCGGCGAAGTCGTCGGTCAGGAAGGGCAACGCCTGCCAGCCCGGCACAACGTTGACGAGCACCAGGAGGGCGACGTTGAGGACCATGGCGACGGTGTAGCCGACGCGGCGGGACAGCTGCCCGGGTAACGGCCGGGCGTGGCGTGGTGCACTGTGCACGGGGTGGTCGGTGGTGGCCATGGTTCTGCCTCCGCTCGTCGCGGCCCGGCGCCCGGCTGGTGCCCGGGCCTGAAACTGGTCCACCTCCATGTTCGCTCCGGCTCGGGCGGTGGGCATGCCGTCGAGACGCGGATCACGGGCGCTGGTCGCGACGACCGGGGAGCACCGGCTCGGCTAGGGTCCGGGAGGCACCGTTCCGCACGGCGAGGGGACACCGATGAGCGACCGTGGAGCCGTTGCGCCTGCACACTCGGCCGCCGGTGTGGCGGCGACGTCGCGCGGGATCTGGACGTCCACCGGTGACGTGGACCTGCTCCGCCGGCTGGGCGCCAGTGGGTTCGACTGGCTCGTTGTCGACGCCCAGCACGGGCCCGTAGACCGTGTCACGCTCCACGCGATCGGCCGCGCGTTCGACGGAGCCGGCACACCGTTCCTCGTGCGCGTACCCGCAGTGGACACAGCGTGGATCGGCGCAGCCCTGGACGCCGGCGCCACCTCGGTCGTCGTCCCGTCCGTGGCCCGTGTGGCGGATGCCGTGGCGGCCGCCCGTGCCGCCCGGTACCCACCGCTCGGCGAGCGGAGCTGGGGGCCGTTCTCGGCCCTGTGGGCGGGTGCAGGGGCCCCGGACCCGCAGACGGCGAACGCCGGGGTGCGTTGCCTCGTCATGGTGGAGACGAAGGAGGCCCTCGAGGAGGTCGACGCGATGGCGGTCACGCCGGGCGTCGACGGGCTGTTCGTCGGCCCGTTCGACCTCGCCCTCGCGCTCGGGACGACCGTCGAGTCGCTCCTCGC
>JAQSWG010000077.1 GCA_029266735.1 Ornithinibacter sp. | reverse complement strand
ACGGCGTCGAGCACCATGCCGGACGGCTGGTTCGTCGTGGTCTGGAAGGCGCTGACGACCTTGAGGCGCTTGAGCGCCCGGGTCTTCCGCTGGCCCTTGCCGGTTGCGATGATCTCGCGCAGCAGCTCGGACTCGGCCTCGAGGTCGAAGGTCTCGAGGCGCTTCTGGATCGCCGTGGCGCCCATGCCGCCCTCGAAGTACAGGCCGAAGCGGTCGCGCATCTCCCGGTAGAGGACCTCGTCGCCCTCGAGGTCCTGGACCTTGAGGTTCTTGAAGCGGTCCCAGACCTGCTCCAGGCGCTCGACGGCCTGGTCCGCGCGACGGCGGACGGCGTTCATCTCGCGCTCGGCCGAGTCGCGCACCTTGCGCTTGGCGTCGGACTTCGCGCCCTCGGCCTCGAGCGCCGCGAGGTCGTCCTCGAGCTTCTTCGCGCGGGCGTCGATGTCGGCGTCCCGGCGGTTCTCGATCTCCTTCTTCTCGACCTGGATCTGCGCCTCGAGGGACGGCAGGTCGGCGTGACGCTGGTCGACGTCGACGCTCGTGATCATGTAGGCCGCGAAGTAGATGACCTTCTCGAGGTCCTTGGGTGCGAGGTCGAGGAGGTAGCCGAGGCGGCTCGGCACGCCCTTGAAGTACCAGATGTGGGTGACCGGGGCGGCGAGCTCGATGTGGCCCATGCGCTCGCGACGCACCGCCGCACGGGTCACCTCGACGCCGCAGCGCTCACAGATGATGCCCTTGAAGCGGACGCGCTTGTACTTGCCGCAGGCGCACTCCCAGTCCCGGGTCGGGCCGAAGATCTTCTCGCAGAAGAGTCCGTCCTTCTCGGGCTTGAGGGTGCGGTAGTTGATCGTCTCGGGCTTCTTGACCTCACCGTGGCTCCAGGCGCGGATGTCCTCGGCTGTCGCGAGGCCGATCCGGAGCTCGTCGAAGAAGTTGACGTCGAGCACGTGGTTCCTTCTTTCGTTACGTACTGAAGACTTGGGTCTGTCAGGTGTGCTGTCGGGCGGGTGTCGGGCCGGGACGCCGTGCTGACGGCATGCCGGCCGCGCACCTGTCAGACCTCTTCGACGCTGCTCGGCTCGCGCCGGGACAGGTCGATGCCGAGCTCCTCCGCGGCGCGGAAGACGTCCTCCTCGGCCTCACGCATCTCGATGGTCTGCCCGTCGCTGGACAGGACCTCGACGTTGAGGCAGAGGCTCTGCATCTCCTTGATGAGCACCTTGAAGGACTCGGGGATGCCGGGCTCGGGGATGTTGTCGCCCTTGACGATCGCCTCGTAGACCTTCACGCGACCGTTGACGTCGTCGGACTTGATCGTGAGGAGCTCCTGGAGGGCGTAGGCCGCCCCGTAGGCCTCGAGGGCCCAGACCTCCATCTCACCGAAGCGCTGGCCGCCGAACTGGGCCTTACCGCCGAGCGGCTGCTGGGTGATCATCGAGTACGGGCCGGTGCTGCGCGCGTGGATCTTGTCGTCCACGAGGTGGTGCAGCTTGAGGATGTACATGTAGCCCACGGACACCGCCTCCGGGAACGGCTCGCCCGAGCGGCCGTCGAAGAGCATGGCCTTCCCGGTGCCGTCGATGAGCCGGATGCCGTCCCGCGTCGGGTGGGTGCTGTCGAGGAGGCCGATGATCTCGTCCTCCTGCACACCGTCGAAGACGGGCGAGGCGACGCGGGTGCCGGCCGGGGCGTTGCGGGCGTCCTCCGGGATGAGCCGGGCCCAGTCCGGGTTGCCCGCGATCTCCCAGCCTCGGCTGGCTGCCCAGCCGAGGTGGAGCTCGAGGATCTGCCCGATGTTCATCCGGCCGGGGACGCCGAGCGGGTTGAGCACGACGTCGACCGGGGTGCCGTCCTCGAGGAAGGGCATGTCCTCGATGGGGAGGATCTTGGAGATGACCCCCTTGTTGCCGTGTCGGCCGGCCAGCTTGTCGCCGTCGGTGATCTTCCGCTTGTTCGCGACGTAGACCCGCACCAGCTGGTTGACGCCCGGGGGCAGCTCGTCGCCGTCGTCCTTGTCGAAGACCTTGACGCCGATGACCGTGCCCGTCTCGCCGTGGGGCACCTTGAGCGAGGTGTCACGGACCTCGCGCGCCTTCTCACCGAAGATCGCACGGAGCAGGCGCTCCTCGGGGGTGAGCTCGGTCTCGCCCTTCGGCGTCACCTTGCCGACGAGGAGGTCGCCGTCGCGGACCTCCGCCCCGATCCGGATGATGCCGCGCTCGTCGAGGTCGGCGAGGACCTCGTCCGAGACGTTCGGGATGTCCCGGGTGATCTCCTCGGGGCCGAGCTTGGTGTCGCGGGCGTCGACCTCGTGCTCCTCGATGTGGATCGAGGAGAGGACGTCGTCCTGGACCAGCCGCTGGCTGAGGATGATCGCGTCCTCGTAGTTGTGGCCCTCCCACGGCATGAACGCGACGAGGAGGTTGCGCCCGAGGGCCATCTCGCCACCGTCGGTGGCCGGACCGTCAGCGACGAGGCCGCCGGCCTCCACGCGGTCGCCCTCGGCGACGACGACGCGCTGGTTGTAGGAGTTGCCCTGGTTGGACCGGTTGAACTTGTTGATCCGGTAGGTGCGGCTCGTGCCGTCGTCACCGGCGACGGTGACGAGGTCGGCGGAGACCTCCGTGACGACGCCTGCCTTCTCGGCGACGACGACGTCACCGGAGTCGACCGCCGCGCGGTACTCCATGCCGGTGCCCACGAGCGGGGCCTCCGAGCGCACGAGCGGGACCGCCTGGCGCTGCATGTTCGAGCCCATGAGCGCACGGTTGGCGTCGTCGTGCTCGAGGAACGGGATCAGCGCGGTCGCCGCGGACACCATCTGGCGCGCGGACACGTCGATGTAGTCGACGTCCACGGCCGGGACGTACTCGACCTCACCTCCCTTGACGCGCACGAGCACGCGCTCGTGGGCGAAGTGGGTGCCGTCCTCGGTGAGCGTCGCGTTGGCCTGCGCGATGACGTGCTCGTCCTCCTCGTCGGCGGAGAGGTAGTGGACGTCGTCGGTGATGCGCCCCTTCTCCACCTTGCGGTAGGGAGTCTCGATGAACCCGAAGGCGTTGATCCGCCCGTAGGACGCCAGTGAGCCGAGAGCTGGCTGGTGCCGAAGAACTCCTTGATGGACGCCACGACGGGGCGGATGTTGATGAGGGTCTGCGGCGTGATCGCCTCGACGTCCTGGGTCGTCATGCGCTCACGCACGACGCGCTCCATCCGGGACAGGCCGGTGCGAACCTGGTTCTGGATGAGCTCGCCGACGTTGCGCAGCCGGCGGTTGCCGAAGTGGTCGATGTCGTCGGTCTCGATGCGGACCTCGACGTCCTCGCCGCGGCGGCGACCGGCGATGGTCTCCTCGCCCGCGTGGAGCGCCACGATGTACTTGATCGTCGCGACGATGTCCTCGATGGCCAGGGTCGACTGCGAGAGCTCGCCCTCGAGGCCGAGCTTCTTGTTGATCTTGTAGCGGCCGACCTTGGCCAGGTCGTAGCGCTTGCCGTTGAAGTAGAGGTTGTCGAGCAGCGTCTGCGCGGCCTCCTTCGTCGGCGGCTCGCCCGGGCGCAGCTTGCGGTAGATGTCGAGGAGGGCGTCGTCCTGGCCGGTCGTGTGGTCCTTCTCCAGGGTGAGCCGCATGGACTCGTAGTCGCCGAACTCCTCGAGGATGCGGTCGTTGGTCCCCGGCTCGGGATGACCTTGGAGGTGTAGATGTCCTTGTCCGAGGTCTTGTCCGGCGTGCGCTCGAAGTAGACGCCCGGGCTGCGGACCAGCTGGGAGACCACGACGCGCTCGGTGCCGTTGATGATGAACGTGCCGCGCTCGGTCATGAGCGGGAAGTCGCCCATGAACACCGTCTGGCTCTTGATCTCACCGGTGGTGTTGTTCATGAACTCGGCGGTGACGAACAGGGGCGCGGAGTAGGTCTGGTCGCGCTCCTTGCAGTCCTCGATGGAGTACTTGACCTCCTCGAAGCGGTGGTCGCGGAAGCTCAGCGACATCGAGCCGCTGAAGTCCTCGATCGGCGAGATCTCCTCGAAGATCTCCTCGAGGCCGGAGCGGTCGGGGACGTCGTCCCGACCCTCGGCCTTGGCCGCGGCGACCCGGGCCTGCCAGCGCTCGTTGCCGAGCAGCCAGTCGAAGCTCTCGGTCTGGAGGGCCAGCAGGTCTGGGACCTCGAGCGGCTCACGGATCTTTCCGAACGACAGTCGGCCGGAGGCCGTCAATGCGGTGGTGATGGTGTTCGACGTGGTGCGCGAGGCAGCCAAGGAGGGTTCCTTCCACGGGCCTGTTCAGACTTCTGGGCTGGCCGCACCCGACCGGACCGGACCACCGAGACCGCGGGCCGCAGGTCCTCCCGGGACAACCGGGGGCATGGCGACACGACGGCTCATCGACGAGCGGAGGGAGGTAGGGGGCAGCGCAAAGAAGCAGCATACCCGAGAACGGCACGGCCGTCCAGCCCGGTCACGCCTTGCGGGCCCGGGCGACGGCCTCCCACCGGAGCGGGCGACGCGAACAGGATGGCGTTTGGACCCCGGATCGTCAAGACCGGGCGCATCAGCGGGTCATCCCCATGCCCGTGACCTGCGGAAACGTGGTCCGATTTATGGGAACGGGCAGGCCCGGACCAGGGGTCCGGGCCCACCCGTCCGCGGTGGCGTCAGTTCCCGTGCGGGGACGCGCTCACGCGAGCTCGACGGTGGCGCCGGCGCTCTCGAGCTGCTCCTTGGCCTTGTCGGCGGCCGCCTTGTCCACCTTCTCGAGGACGGGCTTGGGGGCACCGTCGACGAGGTCCTTGGCCTCCTTGAGACCGAGGGAGGTGAGCGCACGGACCTCCTTGATGACGGCGATCTTCTTCTCGCCGGCAGCGGTGAGGATGACGTCGAACTCGTCCTGCTCCTCGGCCGGGGCTGCCTCCCCGCCACCAGCGGCGGGAGCGCCCGCAGGCGCGACCGCGACCGGAGCCGCGGCGGTGACCCCGAAGGTCTCCTCGAACTGCTTGACGAACTCGGAGAGCTCGAGAAGGGTCATCTCCTTGAAGGCGTCAAGGAGCTCGTCGGTGTTGAGCTTGGCCATGTCTGGCGTCCTTTCTTTCCTGCGGTATGCCGTGAGTGGCGTCTACGTGGTGAGCCGACCAGGGGCCGGCTCTCCCCGGCGCTAGGCGCTGGGGTCCGGGCCGCCACCCTCGGCGACGTCGGTGGCGTCGGCCGCGGGTACGGCCTCGGCGGGGGTCTGGCCCTCGACCTTCGCCCGGAGCGCGTCGACCGTGCGTGCGGCCTGCGAGAGCGGAGCGGCGAAGAGGGAGACCGCCGTACTGAGCGAGGCGTTCATGGCGCCGGCCAGCTTGGCGAGGAGCACCTCACGGGACTCGAGGTCCGCGAGGGTGGTGATCTCAGCGGCGCTGAGGCTCTTGCCCTCCAGCACACCGCCCTTGATCACCAGGTGGGGGTTTGCCTTGGCGAAGTCACGCAGTCCCTTGGCGGCCTCCACCGGGTCGCCCTCGACGAAGGCGATCGCGGTCGGCCCTACGAGCTGACCGTCGAACGCGGTCACCCCGGCATCCCTGGCGGCGAGCTGGGTCAGCGTGTTCTTGACCACGGCGTAGGTCGCGGTGCCTCGCAGGGAGCTGCGCAGGTCGGTGATCTGCTTCACCGTGAGCCCGCGGTACTCCGTGAGGACGGCCGCGTTCGAGCTCTTGAACTTCTCCGAGAGCTCGGCGATGGCCGCGGCCTTGTCTGCACGAGACATGGGCGCCTCCTTCCGTCGTTGGACCGTCGGTCGAGGGCCCGGGAACGACAGCGAGCCCCGGCGCAGGGCACGGGGCTCGTCCGGCGGCGCGGTGTGGAACCCACACGGCATACCGTGAACTCGTGGCCTGCGCTGGTCGCCCGCTCTCGGCGGAACCTTCGGTCTCGTGCGGGTGCACGCGACAACCGGCGGTCTTCGGTCGGGGGCAGCCTACGGGAGGCGGGGCGTGCCACCCAAATCCGCGACGCCCGATGTCAGCCTCCGTCAGGTCGCCCTCCCGGCGACACGGCCGCGACGAAAGCGGCGTGGTCGGCGGCCACGAGGTCGGCCTAGCGCACGCCGAACCGGGTCGATGGACGCCTCCATCCCCGGCTCGCGCAGCAGCACGAGGAAGCACCGGGTCCCCACCCTGCCGACCCCGACCGCCTCGAGAGCAAGGTCAGACCGCGGCGTCCAGCTCTGCGACCTCGGCTGACCTGCGCCGGAGCAGCAGGCCGAGTGCGATGAAGACCGCACCCCAGACCACCGCGATGACGCCGAGGACGACGGCGACCGCCACCGCGCTCTCGCCCGGGTTGGCCACGAAGAGGGCGCCGAGCACGAGGTCGAGCAGGGCACCGAGGACGAGGAGCCACCTCGGGGTCGAGGTCGTCGTCGTGAAGGCGCCCACGAGCTCGAAGAGGCCCCGGACGAGGAGCCAGATCCCGAGGATCCAGGTCACCGCGGAGGCGGCCATGCTCGGCCGGGTGATCGCGACGAGCGCCACGACGAGGGCCACCACCGCCATGAGGCCGAAGAGCACCCGCTGGTTCCGGCTGGCACCGGACGAGAACGCCTGGGCGACGAGGCCGATGCCGTCGACGAGGGCCCAGATGCCCCAGAGGACGACGAGCACGACGATGGTCGTGTCGGGCCAGGCGACGGCGACGATGCCGAAGACGACGGCGACCGCTCCTCGCACGACGAGCAGCTTCCAGGAAGCGATGATGACGTCGTTCGGCACGGTGCTACCTCCGCGGTTCGTTGGGTGGGGCCGCCGGGGTGTCGCCGGCGGCGGACGTGGTGTCCCGGTCGACCTCCGCGTCCGAGCTCTCCGCTGGCGCCACGACGGGCGGTCGCCCCGTCTGGCGTTCGGTGTCGTCCACCCCCGACAGGAGCGGGCCCAACCACCGAGCGTGGGGGTCCACGTCGACGAGGAGCGCTTTGACGAGGAGAGTCAGCGGGAGGGCCAGCAAGGCTCCGAGCGGCCCGAGCACCCAGGCCCAGAACACCAAGGAGAGGAACGTGAGGGTCGTCGTCAGCCCCAAGGCGTCTGCCTGGAACTTGGGCTGGATGATCGACTGGATCACGACGTTGATGACGGAGTAGAGCGCGATGACCGCGAGCATGAGGCTGGGTCCGCCCTCCAGCAGCCCGATGATCGCCGGGGGGATGACGCCGATGACGAACCCGATGTTCGGGATGAAGTTGGTGACGAAGGCGAGCACACCCCACACGAAGGCACCCGGGATGCCGAGCAGGCTCAGCACCACCGCGTCGATGACCGCGACGATGAGCCCGAACACCGCGGACACCGTGAGATAGATGCGCGTGCCCTTGGCGAAGGACGTCAGCGCGTCGACGATCCCCGGGCGCTCCAGGCGGGCGGCGAAGAGGCTGCGAGGGAAGCGACCGGCGTCGACACCGATGAAGAGCACGAGGGTCGCGATGAACGCCACGCCCGCGAGGGCGTTGATAACCCCGGAGGCCAGGTCGGTGAGCAGTCCGACGACCTTGCCGGGGTCGAGGGCGGCCACGGTGGCATCGACCTGCTCGGCGGGTACTCCCAGCCCCGAGAGCCAGCCGCCGGCGTCGTCGACCCGGTCGGCCATCTCCGGTGCGTACTCGGGGACCAGCTGGGCGAGCTGCGCGAACGACAGCACGACCGAGCCCACCAGCGCGACGATGATGAGGTACACGAGAAGGATCGTGACCACGGCCCCGAGCCAGATGGGCGCGCCCAGCCGCTCGACCCGCACCCTGACCGGAGAGACGAGGACGACGAGGATGATCCCGAGGAAGGTCGGGGCGATCAGCCAGGCGCCCTCCCTCATCCCGGCCACGGCCAGGGTCACACCGGCGAGACCGAGCAGGATGACCAGCGGGCGGGGGATCGTGGCCCGCAGGCGCGGGACGGGGTCGACCCCGCCCGCGCCGGAGGTCACGCTCACGCGCGGGTCCGCTCCTCGGTGTTCGTGAAGATGGCCCAGAGCACGACGACCTCGAGGGCGATGACGAGCATCGACCAGAACGGGTAGAACGGCAGGAACATCAGCTGGGTCACCATGTTGAGGATGATGAGGACGATCGCCGCGTAGTCCGCCCACGGCGCACCCCGGAAGAGGAACACCGCGACAGCGACGAGGAACGCCCCGAGGAGGAGGTGGACCCATCCCCACCCGGTGAGGTCGAGGACGAGCGAGCCCCGCTCGCCACCGGCGAGGAATACCTCGTCCTCGGCGATGGCGGCCAGACCCTGGATGATGTTGGCCGCGCCCACGACGCCCATGACGGCGGCGGCGAAGCCGATCCACCCGACGCCGGGCCGGTAGCCCTTCTCTGCACGTGCCGACGCCATGGTCGACTCCTGTCCCTCGAACGTCCGGGCGCCGGACGGCATCCGGTCCGTGTGGAGCCTAGCGAGGGTGGACCCGGGCCGTCTCATCTTCTTGGGCGTGGCGCGGTGGAACACTGCCGCTCGGCGTGCGCACCGGTATGCGTGAGCCCGCCGGGCAACGCGGACCGGCGGGCTCCTCGCGAGCGCTCCCCGTCAGGCGTCGGCGGTCTCCTCGGTGAGGTTGCGCGTGCGGGTGTAGTCGAGGGGGATGCCGGGGCCCATCGTCGTGGCCAGGGTGGCCTTGGTGATGTACCGGCCCTTGGAGGCGGCGGGCTTGAGCCGGAGCACCTCCTCGAGGGCGGCGGCGTAGTTCTCCACCAGCGCCTTCTCGTCGAAGGACACCTTGCCGATGATGAAGTGAAGGTTCGCGTGCTTGTCGACGCGGAACTCGATCTTGCCGCCCTTGATGTCGGTGACGGCCTTGGCGGTGTCCATCGTGACCGTGCCCGTCTTCGGGTTCGGCATGAGGCCGCGCGGTCCGAGGACCTTGCCGAGCCGGCCCACCTTGCCCATGAGGTCCGGGGTCGCCACGACGGCGTCGAAGTCGAGCCAGCCACCGGCGACCTTCTCGAGCAGGTCGTCGGAGCCGACGTGGTCGGCGCCGGCGGCCTTCGCGGCCTCGGCCTTGTCGCCGTTGGCGAAGACGAGGACACGGGCTGTCTTTCCCGTGCCATGGGGAAGGTTGACCGTGCCGCGGACCATCTGGTCGGCCTTGCGGGGGTCGACCCCGAGGCGCATGGCGACCTCGACCGTCTCGTCGTACTTGGCGGACGCGGTGGACTTCGCGATGCGGACGGCCTCGAGCGGGGCGTACGTGGCGTCGGCGTCGATCTTCTCGGCGGCGGCGCGGTAGGACTTGCTGCGCTTCATGTGCTGCTCCTGTGCTTCGGGGTGGAGTCGTGGTCGTCGGGCCAGCGCCTGGCCCTGCCACTGGTGGGCACCTCGGGTGGCGACCCACCGGCATCCGCTGGATGCCGTGATGACACGGGCTCAGAGCTCGGTGTCGATGCCCATCTGACGAGCGGTGCCGGCGATGATCTTCATCGCGGCGTCGATGTCGTTGGCGTTGAGGTCGGGCATCTTGGTCTCGGCGATCTCGCGGACCTGGTCCTTGCTGAGCTTGCCGGCCTTGACCTTGTGCGGCTCACCGGAGCCCTTCTGGACGCCCGCGGCCTTCTTGATGAGCTCGGACGCCGGGGGCGTCTTGGTGATGAAGGTGAACGAGCGGTCCTCGTAGACGGTGATGACGACAGGGATGATGCTGCCGCGCTGGTGCTCGGTCGCGGCGTTGTACGCCTTGACGAACTCCATGATGTTGACGCCGTGCTGGCCGAGGGCCGGGCCGACGGGGGGCGCGGGCGTCGCCGCGCCGGCCTGGATCTGCAGGTTGATGAACCCGGAGACCTTCTTCTTGGGGGGCATGTCTGTCCTCATCGTGGTGGTGGTGGGCCGACGCCGTGGGCGATGACCCCTTTGCAGTGTCCTCGGGGCCCCGAGGAGGGTCCTGCGGTCAGAGCTTGGAGACCTGGCCGAAGGAGAGCTCGACCGGGGTCTCCCGGCCGAAGATGGAGACGAGCACCTTGAGCTTCTGGGTGTCGGGGTTGATCTCGGAGATCGTCGCTGGGAGCGTCTCGAAGGGTCCGTCCATGACGGTGACCGACTCCCCGATCTCGAAGTCGACGACCGCCGTCTCGCGCTGCCCGGTCCCACCGGCGGCCTGCCCGGCCGTGGCGGGCGCCCCCGCGGAGGACTCGAGGTCGGCGGGCTTGATCATGCCGTAGACCTCGTCGAGCGTGAGCGGTACCGGCTGGTGGGCGTTGCCGACGAAGCCGGTGACCCCGGGGGTGTGGCGCACGGCGCCCCAGGACTCGTCGGTGAGGTCCATCCGGACGAGGACGTACCCCGGCATCCGGACCCGGCGGACGAGCTTGCGCTGCCCGCTCTTGATCTCGGTGACCTCCTCCATCGGGACCTCGATCTCGAAGATGTAGTCCTCCATGTTGAGGGACTGGATGCGGGTCTCGAGGTTGGCCTTGACGCGGTTCTCGTAGCCGGCGTAGGAGTGCACGACGTACCAGTCGCCGACCTTGCTCGCGAGGTCGTCCTTGAACGCCTGGACGGGGTCCACGGCGTCGAGCAGGTCGCCGTCCTCGTCGGCGACCTGGGCCTCGGCGGGCGCCTCAGGGGGGGCCACCGCCTCTGGCGGGGCGTCCGGCGCGGCGTCCAGCCCCGGGACGACCGAGTCGTCCCCCGGCGACGCAGGAGCCGCGTCGTCGGGCAGCGCCTCGACGGCGTCGCGGGATGCGACGTCGGGGTTGTCGGTCCACTGTTCGGACACGGGTGACCTCTTCCTCTGGTGCGGTATGCCGGGTGGTTCGTCGTGACGGGCGCCTGGCGGCGCTCGTCAGCCGAACACCAGGCCGACGAGCCGGCTGAAGCCGAGGTCGAGCAGGGACACCGCCGCCATCATCACCGTGACGAACACGATGACGACGAGCGTGTAGTTCCACAGCTCGGAGCGCGTGGGCCGGACGACCTTGCGCAGCTCGTCGAGGATCTGGCTGATGAAGAGGCCCAGCGCCCGGAACCACCGGGAGAAGGGGTTGCCGCTCCGCTCCTGCCCCTTGGCGGGGCGGGAGGGAGTCCTGGTCTGACCCACGTCAGTCACGGTGCCTCTTCACGTCGAGCTCTTCATCGGGTGCCTTGCGAGCGGCACGACCGCGAAGGCAACACCGCGCGAAGCGTGCTGCAGTCGTGGACGAACCACACGTGCGACGCAGGGCAGGAGGGACTCGAACCCCCAACCGCCGGTTTTGGAGACCGGTGCTCTACCAATTGAGCCACTGCCCTACGGAGACCCCGGTCGGGTGGGGCTCCACACGGTGCGCCGTCGCCCTCCCGGTGCCGTGGCACGCCGAGGATGGTGGTCACACCGGAGAGCCAGCATACGTGACCGCCCGGGCCGGGCGCGAACCGCCCGTGTACCCCGCCCTGTGGTCAGTACCGGTACGTCGAGACGACCCCGGTGGTCCGGTTCCACGTGATGTACCCGTACTGGAAGTTCTGGCGCCGGCCGTTGGTGATCAGGAACTCACCGGTCCTGGGGTAGCCGAGCCAGGACCTCTCCCAGCCGAGCGACGCCCACTTCTGGCGAATGACCCCACCGACCGGGTGCGCACCCGTTGCACTGCTCCAGAAGATCGAGCCACCCTGGAAGTGCTGGTAGCGACCCTTGCCGCTCGCGGTCACGAGATAGTTCGTCGTCGGGTAGTGCAGGAACGACTTCTCGGCCCCCATGGCGACGTACCTCGCCCGGATGTCTCCCGTCATCCAGCGGGCACCGGTGGTGCTCGACCAGTAGATCCTGCCGCCCTGGAAGACACTGAACCAGCCGTTTCCGTAGCCGCCCCGGGTCTCATCGACGGTGGGGAACCCGAGGAGCGACTGCTGCCGCCCCATGCTGGTGTACAGCGTCCGGATCGCACCCTTGGTGAAGTGGGCGCCGGTCGTGCTGCTCCAGTGGTAGGAGCAGCCGCGGGCGAAGTCGTTGTAGTACCCGGCCGGACCGGGGGTGGGCAGCTCGTCCGTCGTCGGCGCGCCGCACCAGGCCGGCCCACCACGGGCGTTGTACCCGCTGCGGATGGCTCCCTTGACGAAGTGCACCCCGGCCGTGGGCGTCCAGTAGGCCGTGCCGATGGTGAAGACGCGGGACCGCAGGGCCAGGTCCCCCTGCTCGACCCCGGAGGTGCCACCGACCTTGGCTCGGAATGTGGCGTCCTCGGCGTAGCGTCGGTCGATGGGCGTCAGATACGTCGCCTCGAGCGTCGTGTCGGTGTCCGGCACGGTGATCGTGCGCGACAGCGAGGTGGAACCGTCCCCCCACTTCTCGAATCCGGACAGCCTGTCGAACCCCGTGGCGGGGGCCACGACAGCGACGTCCTGGCCCTCCGTGAACAGCCCCGTGGACACCGGCTCGTCGTCCATGGTGAACGCGGCTGGCCAGGTGCTGTCGATGGTGACCCGACGCTGTCGGGGGGTCACGGAGAACTCCTCGGTGTCCTGCGCGCCCCGGCTGTCCGTGACGCTCGCCGTGATGATCAGCTCCGTGTCGCCGGAGTGGCCCTCCATGGCGAGGTCGAAGGACGGCCCCGCGCCCTCGGTGCCGTAGTGCTGGTGGCAGTCGGCGACGTCGTAGCAGTGCTCGAAGCGCGAGGACCACTTCACCTCCAGGCCGCTCGCCTCCTCCTGGTCGCTCCAGGTCGCGCTCGCGCGGACCACCTCATCGACGGCGTACGTGACCGAGGGGTCCGGCCAGTCGACGTCGAGGACCGGAGCGTGGTTGCTGGGGTAGACGTCCTTTGACACGCTCGCCGAGGCGCTCAAGGGGTCCTTGACGGTGAGGGTGACGGTGAAGTGGTCGGGCGACGAGGCGTAGGTGTGGCTGGGCGTGGGGCCAGTGGCCGTGGCGCCGTCGCCGAAGTTCCATGTGTATGTCAGGGGGTCGCCGTTGGGGTCGAGGGAGGTGCTCGCGTCGAACGCCACCGAGCGCGTCGCCGGGTTCGCGGCGCTGGTGAAGGTGGCCTCGGGCGCGAGGTTCCCTGGGGCGTAGACCAGTCGGCGGATCTTCGCCGTGGAGATGTCCGCGAAGACGATGTCCCCGCCCTGCGGTGCCGTCGCCAGGCGGACCGGCTGCCCGACCGCGGACCCGAAGCCGGCCGCCTCGGGGGCCGTCGTGAGTGCACCGGTCGCGTCGTAGCGCATCGTCCACAGCTTCTGGTCGATGTAGTCGGCGAAGAAGAGCCGGCCGCGGTAGGCCGCGGGGTAGGACGTCCCCTCGTACACCACGCCACCCGTCACGGCGGCGCCGCTGCCGTTGTGCGGGTACTCCCACACCGGCGGCGTCGTCATCACCCCCGCGCAGGCGGCCATCTCGCGGAAGCCCGGCGTCGGCTGGGTGCCCTCCCAGCAGGGCCAGCCGTAGCTGTGCCCGGGGCGGACGAGGTCGATCTCCTCCCGCGTGCTCTTGCCCACGTCGCCGAGGATCGGGAACCCGGTGGCGGGGTCCAGGCTGAACCGGAACGGGCTGCGCAGGCCCGAGGCAAACACGTAGCTCTTCGGCGCCCGCGCCTGTGCCGGGTCGTAGAACGGGTTGCCGGGGTGGCCGGCCCCGTCACGAGTGAGTCGAAGCACCTTCCCGTGCAGCTTGTTCACGTCGAGGGCCCGCAGCGCGAGCGGGTTGACCACGTTGTTGACACCGTCGCCGATGCTGAGCCAGATGGTGCCGTCGGGCTCCACGACGATCGAACCCACCGAGTGCATCGACGCGTCAGCCGATGTCTGCAGCAGGGTGCGCTCGTTGCCGAGGGACACCGGGTGCCCTGCGGTGTCGACGGCGGCTGTCCACGCACTGAGACGCAGCAGCCCGTTGGCACCAGAGCCCGCGGCCGCGCTCGGCAGGGCCCGGGCGGTGTAGACGAGCCTGCTGTCCTCGAAGTCGGGTGCCACCGCGATGCTCACAAGACCGAGGTCCTGGGCGGCGTTGACGGTCAGGGAGGCGACCTGCCGTGGCGTTCCGGGTCCGCCGGGGCGGGGCACCCACTGGACCTTGCCGTACTTGCCGGCCGCGAGCAGGCTCTCGTCGGGCAGGTAGGCGAAGTCGGAGAGGAGGTCGCCTGGCCCCGCTCCCGATGGCGGCGTCATCCCCGTGGCGAGGTCCTGGAGCACGAACCCGCTGGGGAGGGTCGGGGCCGCGTCAGCGCGCGGCGCAGGGAAGCCCGGCAGGATGAGCGTTGCGACCGTGAGCACCGCGACGGCGGCCAGCGCCACCAGCGAACGGGATCGGTCCGGCCCCCGTCGGACGGCATTCCGCCGACCCCGCGCCTCCGCCATGGCGACCGCCCTCGGTCTCGCGGCCACCCCTGCGCAGCCGGCTGCGGCACAGACTAGCGCCACACCCGTCCCCGAGGCACCGGAATGCCCTCTGCCACGATAAGGGGGTGAGCACGGAGACCGCCGGTACCCCCGACCGCACGCCAATCGCGCAGCGCTCCCCGGAGGAGCTGGCGAGCTACCTCGCGAGGCAGCGCACGGCATACGACGGCCTCAAGGAACGGGGTCTGCGCCTGGACCTCACCCGCGGGAAGCCGAGCACGGCACAGCTCGACCTGTCCGACGCGCTCCTCGCCCTGCCCGACGGGGTGACGGACGCCGACGGGGTCGACGTCCGCAACTACGGGGGTCTCGCCGGGCTGCGGGAGATCCGGGAGATGTTCGCCGAGCTGCTGTGGGTCGACCCGGACCAGGTCGTCGCGGGGGGAGCGTCCAGCCTGACGATGATGCACGACGTCCTCGTCCAGCACCTGCTCCACGGCGGCGTGGACTCCCCCCGGCCGTGGCGCGACGAGGACCGGGTGACGTTCGTCTGCCCCGTACCGGGATACGACCGGCACTTCACGATGCTCGCGTCCTACGGGATCGAGATGGTCACGGTGCCGATGCGCGAGGACGGCCCTGACGTGGCCGCGGTGGAGGCGCTCGTGCGGGAGGACCCGTCCGTCAAGGGGATGTGGGTCGTGCCCACCTACGCGAACCCGGCCGGATCGGTGGTGACCCAGGAGGTCGCCAGCCGGCTGGCGTCGATGCCCACGGCCGCGCCGGACTTCCGGATCTTCTGGGACAACGCCTACGCGCTCCACCACCTGACCGAGGACGACGCGAAGTCGGCGGACATCCTGTCGCTCGCCGCGGCGGCGGGGAAACCGCACCGACCGGTCGCCTTCGCCTCGACGAGCAAGATCACGTATGCCGGGGCAGGGGTTGCCTTCCTCGCCGGGTCTCGCGAGACGGTGCAGTGGTACCTCGGCCACCAGCAGTTCGCCTCCATCGGGCC
>JAQSWG010000076.1 GCA_029266735.1 Ornithinibacter sp. | reverse complement strand
GGCAGCCGCCGTCATGCTCCAGGGCCTGACCGCCCACTACCTCACGACGAGCACGTATGCCGTGCGGCCGGGTGATGTCGCCCTCGTCCACGCCGCGGCTGGCGGGGTCGGCCAGCTGCTCGTGCAGTCGATCCGGGCGCGGGGGGGCACCGTGGTCGCGACGGCCGGGACGCCGGACAAGTGCGCGACGGCATCCGATCTCGGTGCCGAACACGTCGTGAACTACCGGGACGTGGACGACGTCGCGGCCGAGGTCCGGCGGTTGACCGGGGGCCGCGGGGTCGACGTCGCGTACGACGGCGTCGGCAAGGACACCTTCGACGCGTCGCTTGCGTCCCTGCGACCCCGGGGGTTGCTCGCGCTCTTCGGGGGAGCCAGTGGGCAGGTGCCGCCCTTCGACATCCAGCGGCTCAACTCCGGTGGTTCGCTGTTCCTCACCCGGCCCTCCCTCGGCCACCACCTCGTGACCCGGGAGGAGCTGGAGTGGCGGGCCGGGGAGGTCCTGGGCGCCGTGGCCGGTGGCAGCCTCCGGGTGACCATCGGCGGGCGCTACTCCCTCGCCGAGGCCGCCGACGCCTACGCCGACCTCGAGGGCAGGCGCACCGAGGGCAAGCTCCTCCTCCTGCCGTGAGGAGGCACGCGGGCCGCCGCGTGGGCGAGGGGGGGTCAGCGCCAGAGGACGGCGATGGCCGTGTTGAGCAGCGCGAGGGCACCCGCTGCGGTGACGAGCTGAGCACGTGAGCCCCGTCCCTTGCGCTCCCCGGCGGCGGCGATCTCCGCGCAGGCCACGACCGCGAGCGCCACGAGGAGCTTGACGGCGACCTTCGTGGTGTTCAGCTCGTCGTCCGCAGCCTCGTTCAGCCCGACGAGGACGAGGCCGGTCACGAGCTGCGCCCGCGCGCCCCAGACCAGGGCAGGAGTCGCGACGCCCCTCGCGACGAAGACCGCACTGCCGACGACCGCAGCCATCCCGAGCAGGTGCGCGAGGACGAACAGCTGCTCGAGGATCTCCATGGCGGTCACCCTAGGCCCACCCAGACGACGGACCCGCACGACCCCGCGGCGTGGGCACCGACACGGCTCCCGGTTCCCCGGGCGTCAGAGCAGTCGGCGGCCCATGGCCCACGCGGTGAGCTCGTGGCGCGAGGACAGCTGCAGCTTCCGGAGCACCGAGGAGACGTGGGTCTCCACCGTCTTCACCGAGATGAAGAGCTCCTTCGCCACCTCCTTGTACTGGTAGCCACGCGCGATGAGCCGCATGACCTCTCGCTCTCTCGCGGAGAGCCGGTCGAGCTCCTCGTCGACCTCGGCGATCTCTCCAGCGGCTGCGCCGAAGGCATCCAGCACGAAGCCGGCGAGGCGCGGCGAGAAGACCGCGTCCCCGTCGGCCACCCGCCGGATCGCCGTGATGAGGTCGCGGGCGCCGATCGTCTTGGTGACGTACCCCCTCGCACCGGCCCGGATGACGGCGATGACGTCCTCCGCGGCATCCGACACCGAGAGGGCGAGGAAGCGAACCGGTGTCCCGCCCGGGGTGTCGACACCGAAGCAGCCGTGGATGACGTCGACCCCGCCCTGTCCCGAGCCGCCGGGGAGGTGGACGTCGAGGAGGACGACGTCGGGCCGCTCCGCGCGGATGACCGCGACGGCGGTCTCCACGTCGGGCGCCTCCCCGACGAACTCACACGCGGGGACACCGCCGGTCGCCATCGCGTCGGTGAGCTCGGCGCGCACACCGGTGCGGAACATCCGGTGGTCGTCGACGAGCACGACCCGCACGGGACGACCCGGCGCGGACCCGCCGGTGGGCGTCGGTGTGCTCATGGGAGTTCTCCTTCGATCGGCGGGAGCCGCAGCTCCACCTCGGTCCCGTCCTCCCGCTGGCGGACGCGCGCGGTCCCTCCGTGCCGCTCCATCCTCCCGAGGATCGACTGACGGACGCCCAGCCGGTCGGGCGGCACGGCGTCGATGTCGAAGCCGTCGCCGCGGTCGCGCACGAAGGCCTCCACCCCGGATGGCCCGATCTCCACGTAGGCCGTGACAGGACTGCCGCCGTGGCGCACGGCGTTGAGCAGCGCCTCACGCATCGCCTGCGCCAGGGCCGCCCCGTGCGGCTCCAACGGCCGGTCGCCGGTGACGACGAGGTCGATCGCCACGCCGTGGACGTCCTCCACGTCGTGGGCCACCTCGGTGACCGCCGCCGCGAGGGTGGACTGAGAACCCTGGGGTCCGGCATACAACCAGGACCGCAGCTCACGCTCCTGGGCGCGGGCGAGGCGGGTGATCGCGGCTGCGTCGCCGGACTGTCGCTGGATGAGCGCCAGTGTCTGGAGGACCGAGTCGTGGAGGTGCGCGGCGATGTCGGCGCGCTCCGTGGCCCGGGCCGCGGCGACCTGCTCCCGGCGAAGGTCCCCGAAGAGCCGCAGTGCCCACGGGGCGGCGATGATGAACGTCCCGACGAGCACGGCGACGGCGGCCAGGAGTGCGTCCCAGACCGCGGCCACGGACTCACCCCGGGTGACGAGCACGAGGATGCCGGCCACGCTGAGGCCCGCGCCCAGGGCCACCCGCATCCACCCGAACCGGCTCTGACCCGAGCCGAGCCACCGTGAGCGCTGGGCCTCGTCGAGGTTGGACCAGGCGACGATGGCGCCGCCGGCGATGGCGAAGAGTGGGAAGAGCACGGATCCGATGACCGAGCCGCCGAGCACCGGGGTGAGGAGGACGGCTCCCACGACGACGAGGACACCACCGGCGGCCACGACGGTCCCCCACTGCCGTCGCTCCGCCGGGAGCGTGCCGGCAACGGGGTCGCCGGCGGGGTTCGTGCCGTCGTCCTCGGGCGTCAGCGCCCAGAGGAAGACGTACGCGGCGATGCCGGCGCCGCCCGCGATCGCGAGACCGACGAAGCACCACCGGACGAGGGTCACGGAGAGCCCGAGGTGGCGCGCGACCGCGGCGCTGACGCCGGGTGTCCAGCCGCGTCCCCTAGACCTGACGAGGGGCGGCCGGGGCGGTCGCGGTGCACGAGCCGGCGTCGCGGACCCCCCGGCCGCACCGGTCGCATCGGCCGGGTCGGACGCACCGAGCGACGCTCCGGTCAGTGAGGTCACCTGGAGCGCCGCGGGTTCGTGGGGTGTCGGCACCCCACCATCCTGACGCACGGAAGCGGGGACCGGGACCCGTCCCGGGGTCCGGTCAGGGAGGGCTCAGGGTCGACCCTCATGGCGGCATCGCCCTGGTGGGACCACGCTGGAGGCATGACGCAGAACCCGACCCACGACGCACCCCCGCAGGGGACGTCCTTCCTCGACGACATGTTCACCCGGCTCCGCGGCAGCGGCTACTACCGGGACACCGACAGCCGCTGGTTCGGCGGTGTCTGCTCAGGGCTGGCCCAGCGCTTCGGCGTCGACCCGGTCCTCATCCGGGCGGCCGCCGTGGTTCTCGTCTTCCTGGGCGGCCTCGGCATCACGGTCTACGTCGTGCTCTGGCTGCTCCTGCCTGACCGCCGAGGAGAGGTGCTCGCCGAGCGCGCCGTTCGCCAGGGAGACGCCGGGCCGATCGCCCTGCTCGTGCTCGCCGCCCTCCTCGTCGTCGGTGGCGTGTTCTCCATCGGCCAGGGCAACGGCTGGTTCGCGCCGCTCTGGCTCATTCCCGTCGCCGTCATCGCCTGGCTCGTGCTCAGCCGTGACCGGTCACGCCGGGGGATCGCGCCTGGCGGTTTCGACCCGGGTGCGCAGCCGTCCTACGCCCCTCTCCCTCCCGGCACCCCGCCGCCCCCGCCGTCGTCAGGAGACGTCGCCATGTCCGCACCCCCGATGAACCCCACCCCTGCCGCCGTTCCGGCCACCGGCAGCTACGCCGCGCCCCAGGCCGGTCCGTACGCCGGTCCGTACGCGGGTGCGCAGGGCCCGTACGGCCAGTCCGGTCCGTACGGCGGCTCCCCCGCCGGTCCCTACGGCGGACGTCCGGTGCCCCCGGCGCCCCCACGCCCGGTGGCCCCACCCCCGCCGCCGCGCCCCCGGCGGCGCCGGCCGAGCGCCTTCGTCGGCCTCGTGTCGCTGGGCCTGGCCCTCGTCGGGATCGGCCTGGGCGCAGGCTTGGACGACCCGATCGGCTTCCCCGGGACGTCCGCGACGCTCGGCTTCCTCATCGGCCTCGTCGGGGTCTCGCTCGTCGTCCTCGCCCTCGGCGTGTCCGGCCGTGCGTCGGGGTTCAGCGGCTTCCTCGCCGTCGTGCTCGGCCTCCTGCTCGTCGGGTCCTCGGCGTCCTCGCAGGTCGCCATGGACGTCGACGGTGGCGTCGGCGACCGGATCTGGGTGCCCACGGCCACCTCGACCCAGACGACCTACGAGCTCGGCGCCGGGGACGCCACCCTCGACCTGACGCAGCTGAGCCAGGCCGACCTCGGTTCCACCCCCCAGCGGCTCGCGGTCGAGATGGGTGCCGGTGACCTGCGCATCCTCATCCCCGCCGACCTCACGACCACGGTGAACGCCGAGGTCGGCGTCGGGAGCATCCGGCGCGTCGGTGTCGGCGGCGGCGAGACCACCGAGGACGCGGGTCCCGCCCGCAACGTGACCACGACCGTCGGCGACGGTCCCGTCCAGGTCGTCGTCGACGCAGAACTCGGCTTCGGCTCGATCACCATCCAGGAGCAGTCATGACCACCACGCCCGACGTCCCCCGCGACGAGTCGCTGTCCGACGAGGTCCTCGTCGAGAGGAACGACACCTACGAGGTACCGACCAGCGACACGCCGGCCGGCTCCAGTGCCCCGGATCCGACGCAGGCCCCCGGGTCCACCGCGACGGTGCCCGCCACGCCCAGCCCGACGGAACGTGCCACGTCCACCGCGACGGAGCCCGCCACGTCCAGTGCGACGGTGGCCACCACGCCCGCCGCACCGGAGGCCACGCCGCCGGCGCCCGCCGAGCCGGCGTACCTGCGAGGGCCCGCGCCGTTCGCCATCGTCCTCGGAATCCTGGGGCTCGTCGTCGCCGGCGTGACCCTCGCGGCCGAGCTGACGGACGTCACCATCCCCTGGGACAACCTCGGCCCGTGGACGGTCGTCGCCGCTGGCCTCCTCGTGCTGCTCGTCGGCGCGATCGGCCTGCGCGCCAGCCGTCCTCAGGACTGAGACCAGCCATGGTCGCCCTGCGCAAGCCCCACCGCGCGCAGGGCGACCGGCACGCTGGCCACCACCGGCACGGCATCCAGCTCCGCGAGCGGCACCCATCGCGCATCGGACGTCGACCCGCCCACGTCATGGACGACGGGGGTGGTCGGCCGTTCGCACCGGGCGACATGCAGCAGCCGGACCGCGTGGTAGTCCTCGAGGCCTCGGGCGGACCGACCGACCCAGTGCTGGCTCATCACCTCGACCAGTCGCACCTCGTCGACCACCTGGCCGGTCTCCTCGGCCACCTCGCGGACGACCCCGTCGGCCGGCGACTCCGCGGGCTCCAGTCCTCCGCCGGGCAGGTTCCATCGCCCTTCGGCGCCGGTGCCCTGAGCGAGGCGGGTGAGGAGCAGCCGGTCGTCGGCGACCACCACGGCGTACGCGGCCACGCGCTGGTGGGGGACGACCGTGCTCCGTTGCCTCGGCGTCAGACCGGGGCCGGATGCTCGGACGGGGGATGCCGGGTGCCCCTCCGCGGGGCGGGGCTGGACGGCATACCGCAGGGTGAGGTCACCGAGCACCCCCTCGGCGGCGACGGCCGTGACGGACCAGCCCCGGGCCGCGAGGGCGGCGACGGGATCCTCCCCGTGTCCGAGGACGAACGAGACCACGACGCCTCCCGCGCGCTCCCCGGAGACGGTGATCACCGCACGGGCACCCCCGCCCGGTGGTACTCGGCGACGGTCTGGCCGACGACGCCCGGCCAGTCCTGCAGCGGGGGGGTGCTGCGCAGGTGAGCCCGCATCGAGGCACGGAGCGCGTGGTCGCCGACGAGGTGTGCCAACGCACCGGCCAGCATGACGTCGGAGTCACCGAGGAGGCCGTCGACGCCGTCGGTCAGGAAGTCGTCGGCCCCGGTGCCGCGAGTGGCGACTACGGGCACGCCGGCCGCTCTGGCCTCGAGGGCCGCGATGCCGAACGCCTCCAGCCTGGCGGCCGAGAGGTAGACGTCCGCGGTGTGGTGGAGGCGACGCAGGTCCCCACGGTCCACGCGCCCGGGCAGACCGACCCAGTCCATGCCGCGGGTGCGCAGGTAGCGCTCCATGAGGCGCCGCTGTGGCCCGTCGCCGACGAGGGTCGCGTGCATGGGGACCGAGCGGTCGACGATGGCGCGGGCGCCACGGAGGACGCCCAGCGTGGCGATCGGCCGCTTGCGCGACACGAACCGCATCGCCGACACGACCTGCACGGGTCGGCGCCAGGGCCCGTTGGAGAGGTCCGGTCCGTGAGTCGCCCGGCTGGGGTCCTGCGACCCGCCGGCGCGCCACCACGATGCTTCGATCCCGTTGGGGACGACCTCGACAGGGACGTCACCCGCGACCGCGCTCACGCGGGCGGCAGCCATCGACGACACGGCGTTGAGCGCCACGCCCCGGGCGGCCCAGCGAGCGAGGTGACCCAGCATCAGGAACACTGGACCGGAGCGGTCGACCACGCAGTGGAAGGTCGCAGCGACCGGCAGCCGCAGGTCGAGGGCCACCGGAACGCTGTCCGTCGCGAAGGGGCTGACGACGCCGAGGTGGGCATGGACGACGTCGAAGCCGCCGTCGCGCAGCCGGCGGCGGACCTCGCCGGGAGCGAACGGGTTGACCGGGAGGCCGAACGGGAGGGGGAGGGCCAGGCGGTGCACCGGTATGCCGTCGTCCCCGGTCTCCGTCGTACCCCCTCGCTCGCCCCGCGCGCCGGTCGTGGCGGTGAAGACCTCCACGTCGTGGCCGGCAGCCCGCAGGTGCCGGGACAGGTCGCGTACCTGGGTCTCGATGCCTCCGAGCCGCGGCACGTAGCAGTCGGTGACCATCGCGACCTTCACGGCCGAGAGCATGCCATGCGACAGGATGGGCCTCGATGACTCGCACGATCGTGGCGTTCCACGCGCACCCGGACGACGAGGCCCTGCTCACCGCCGGCACCATGGCCAGCCTGGCGGCCGCCGGCCACCGCGTCGTGCTCGTCCTCGCCACCGATGGTGGCGCCGGTCTGGCGGCGGAGGATCTGCGGTCGGACGGTGCCCTGGGGACGCGCAGGCTCGCGGAGGCGAGGGCATCGGCGGTCACGCTGGGGGTCGCCCGCGTCGAGTGGATCGGGTACGCCGACAGCGGGAGCGGCCCGGAGCCCGAGCCCGACCTGCCGGGCGTGTACCGGTTCTGCCGGGCCCCCCGGGAGGAGGCCGCTGAGCGGCTGGCAGCCGTCCTGAGCACCGAGCGTGCGGACCTCCTCCTCAGCTACGACGCCCACGGCGGGTACGGCCACCGGGACCACGTCCGCGTGCACGAGGTCGGCGCCCTCGCGGCCCGCCTGGCCGGGACCGCCCGCGTCCTGGAGGCCACTGTTCCGCGGGACACGATCGTCCGGGCGACGCGCCTCCTGGGGAACGTCTACCGCTTTCCCAAGGAGTTCGACCCTGGGTGCTTCGAGCGCGCCTTCTCCGCGCGCACCGAGATCACCCACCGGATCGACGTCCGGCGCCACGTGGCGGCCAAGCGGGCGTCGATGCGGGCGCACGCGTCCCAGACGACGGGAGGCGGCGCGGCATCCGTCGGGGCGGGCGGACAGACCGGCGACCGGACCCTGCAGGCGTTCCTGCGCATCCCCCGCCCTCTGTTCGACCTCGTGTTCGGGCGGGAGTGGTTCCGCGACCCGGCGCTGGCGACAGGCGGGCCGGTGCGCACGGACATCTTCGAGGACGAGCGATGACCCCCAGGACCAGGCAGCTCGTCCAGGGGGCCATCGGCCTGGGGCTGGCCGCGAGCCTGCTCATCTGGGGGCTCCCGTACTTCGCGAAGACCTCCTGGGGAGACATCTGGGACGTGATCCGCACGGTTCCGCCGAGCAAGGCGATCGCCTTCCAGGCCATCATGCTGGCGGGCCTCTTGTCGTACACCTTCGTGGTCACCGGGTCCCTGCGCGGGCTCAGCCATCCGAAGGCGCTCATCGTCAACCTCTGCGGCTCGTCCGTGTCCAACCTCCTCCCCGGTGGTGGGGCGGTGGGACTCGCGGCAACGTACGCGATCTGCCGGTCGTGGGGGTTCTCGCGCCGAGCCACCTCGACGTCCGCCATCGTCACCGGCGTCTGGAACGTCCTGGCTCGGATCGCCTTGCCCGTCCTGGCCATCGCGGCCCTGTGGTTCGGCGGCGTCACCCTGCCCGACGTGTTGAAGGAGCTGGCGGTCGCGGGGATGGTGACCGGACTCGCGATCCTCGGCGCCCTCATCGCGATCATGGTGAGCGAGCGGGCGGCCCAGGCCATCGGCCGCCTGCTCGACCGCGTCATCGGTCCGCTCATCCGCCGCCGCCGCCCGGCATCCACGATGAGCATCCAGGAGCTGGTGCGGGACCTGCGAGCCCGGATCAACGACGTCGTCGGCAGCGGGTGGTGGTCGATGACGCTGGGCATGATCGGGTTCTTCGCGGCCTACTACCTGCTCTTCGTCCTCATCATGCGGCAGACCGGGGTGACCCTCCCGCTCAACCTGCTCTTCGCCGCCTTCGCCATCGGACGGCTCCTCACGACGATCGGGATCACCCCTGGAGGTGTCGGGGTCACCGAGACGGCGACGACGATCGTGCTCGTCGGCTGGGGGGCGGACCCCGCCGGGGCGCCCGCCGGGGTCGTGCTGTTCTCGATCTTCACCCACCTCATGGAGGTCCCCCTCGGCGCCCTGGGGTGGCTGCTCTGGACCATCAGTCCGAAGGTGAAGCCGCCCGTCGAGGGCGAGGAAGCGGCCTACGTCTGACCGCCCTCCCCCTCCCCGCCCACACCTCCCCCACTTCGTCTGTCAGCGTGCCTCCGACGCGCTGATGAAACCGCTTACGCACCGCACGCTGACAGACGAAGTCGGGGAGCACGGGGGCCCCGGGTCAGGAGCGGAGGAAGACCATCGCCATCGGGGTCTGCTGGTTGCCCTGGCCGAGCGGGTTGTCGGCGAACATCTCCTCGAAGCGCTCGTCATCGCCCGGGACGTCGCTGCCGAGGACGGTGCGCCCGATGTCGTTGGCGTCCATGACGACGGTGCCCGCGAAGGTGGACCGCCAGGGCTCCGGCACCCGCTCCCGGATCGCCGCGCTGAGCCGGGCTGCGACGGCATCCGGGTCCTTGGGCGCGAGCTTCGCGGAGACGTTGGAGGGGTATGCCGAGTACTCCGTGGGGCCGTCGATCGCACTGATGTCGTTGCCCACGAGCTCGTAGAACGTGCCCTTGCGGCCGGTGAGCCTGCCGACGGCCCCGCCGGCAGCGGCATACAGGACGCGGGGTAGACCCGCCTCCTGGATCGCCAGCTGCATCGTGAACGGGCTGCCGAGGCCGATCCCCGCCGGCGTGCGGGTGACGTAGCGGGAGAGGACGCGCGCCGGGCGGCCGACCTTGATGTCCCACACGAAGTACGACCGGCCCTGGGTGATCGCGACGACCTTCTCCGAGATGAAGAACCACCACGTGCCCCGGGTGGCCTCGGCGTGGTCAGGTCCCGCCTCCGGCAGGGCGGCAAAGAACGCGTCGACGTGCTCGAGCACCCGGGCGTCGAGGTCGTCGTCCCTCGTGAAGAGCGCGGTACGGACGGGGTAGCGGCGCACCGACTCGCCCCGCTGGGTGACGATGTCGAGCGCGCGTCCCTCGTTGGGCTCGACGTCGGTCTTGGTGCGGGCGGCCTGTTCGGCGAGCGCGGCCTGCGCCTCGGGGTCCCGGGTGTCGATGAACTCGCGCATCCACAGCTCGAGGTTGAGCAGCCGCCAGAAGGTCATCGTGTCGATGTCCGTGGTGCCCTTGATCCAGCCCTCGAACGCGTGGAGCACCTCGGTCTGGTTGACGTAGGGCCGGTTGGCGAAGGACTCGCTGAGGAAGATCGAGTAGAAGTGGTTCTTGAGCCTCATGAACCACTCGCCCTGCGGGGTGGTGAACCCGATCTTGTTGCGGCGTCGGTTGATCGACTCCGGCAGCAGGCCTCGCGTGGCGTCACGGAGCACCCGCTTGTTCCAGCCGTCCTTGATGATCGCCTCGTCGGAGAGGCTGAAGACGTACTTGACGACCTCCTTGTCGAGGAACGGCACGCGGCCCTCGAGGGAGAAGTGCATCGTGTTCTTGTCCTCGTACCGGAGCAGGCTCGGCAGCGAGTTGTGGAACAGGTCCTGGACGAGGCGCTTCTTGAGGTTGGACTGCTCGACCTCGAAGCGCTCGTCGCGGTGGGCGGCGATGAAGTCTGCGGATAGGAGCTGGGTGACCGGCACCTTCTTCTTGAGCTTGAGCTTCGCCTTGAGCCTGAACCTCCCCAGCCGGTAGAGGACGTCGAGGCTCCTCGCGAGCTCGGCCGCGGCGACGGTCGCGCCCCGGGCCCGGAGCTGGCGGAGGTAGACGAAGTAGTAGGGGATGTAGCCGGCCATCATCTCGTCGGCGCCCTGGCCGTCGAGGAGGACGGTGACGTGCTTCGTCGCCTCCCGCATCACCTGGTACTGCGCGTACGGGCCGGAGGAGATGAGCGGCTCCTCCTGGGTCCGGACGAACTCGAGGAGGTCGGCCTTGAAGTCGTCGGCCGTCGGGCGGATCTTGTGCGCGTCGACGTGTCCCCTGCAGATCTGGAGGACCTCGTCGACGTAGCGCTCCTCGTCGTTGATGGACCCGGGGAAGACGGCCGAGAAGGTGTTCTGCCGGGCGCCGACCGAGCGCGTCGACACCTCGTCGCCCGCGTTGAGGAGCTGGTTGATGATGACCGCGACCGCACTCGAGTCTAGGCCCCCCGACAGCGACGTGCCGACGGGAACCTCCGACTGCAGCCGCAGGCGCACCGACTCCACGAGCAGGCGCTTGTACTCTGCCGCTGCCGCGTCGTCGTAGGGGCGCTGCTCCGCGGCCAGCTCGAGGAGCTCGTCCTTCAGCCGGGTGAACATCCGCCGGTGGATGCCGGTCGCGTCGGCGGTGAGCATCTCGCCGGGGGCCAGCCGCTCGATGCCGTCGAAGAACGTCTCGGTGCCGTCCTCGTGGGCGCGGAAGCGGAGGTAGCGGTAGACCGACCGGTCGTTGACCTTCTTCTCGTAGAGGCCGCTCTGGAGGATCGGGGTGATCTCGCTCGCGAAGAGGAGGACCTCGGCCGGCGGCATCCCGTCGACGGTGCCGCCCGGCGCGGCGACGCGGGCGATGTAGACCGGCTTGATGCCGAAGTGGTCCCGGGCGAGGGTGAGCCGCTGCTCCTGCCGGTCCCAGAACGCGAGCCCGAACATCCCGTTCAACCGGTCGAAGGAGCTGGGCCCCCACTCCGCGAACGCCTCGAGCACGACCTCGGTGTCGGAGTCGGTCCGGAAGCTGCGGCCGAGGGCTTCGAGCTCCCCCCGGAGGTCGAGGTAGTTGTAGACCTCGCCGTTGTAGATGAGGACGAAACGGCCGTCGGGGCCAGGCCGCAGAACCCGTCGGTCAGCACGCCCTCCCCGTCCGGGCCGCGGTGCCTGATGCAGTCGTTCATGCGCTCCAGGAGCGCCGTGTCGGCGGGAAGACCGTGGTAGCCGGCGATGCCGCACATGCGTGGAGAAGTCCTAACGTCCTCGAGGGCGGTGCTGTCGGCATCCGCTCCGGATGCCGACGTCCAAGCCTGCCACGGATGCCGTGCCAGGCCGTTCCGCGGGCCGGTGGGCTCCTCAGGCGGGCAGGTGCGCGTCGAGCCACCGGATGAGGTCGGCGGTGACCTCGTCGCGGTTGGTCTCGTTGAAGATCTCGTGCCGCGCGCCGGGGTAGAGGGTGCAGGTGACGTCCGTGACGCCGACCGACCTCAGCTGCTCCGCCACCTCCCGAGGGCCCCGTCCGTTGGCGCCGACCTGGCACTTCTCGCCGGACAGCAGGAGGACCGGCAGGTCGCGACGGATGCGGGCAACCCGGCGGCGGTCGTTGATCACCGGTTGCGCCCCCACGAGGTCGACGAAGAACCCGGAGGTGAACGTCTTTCCACACATGGTGTCGGCCATGTACGCGTCGACCTCCGCCTCGTCGCGGGAGAGCCAGTCGAACGGGGTGCGGTTGGGCTTGAAGGCCGCGTTGTACTGCCCGAAGGTCAGCTTGTCGAGCAGGGGGCTCACGTGACGCCGGCCGCGTACTCGGGCCTCGGCCTTGGCGAGGAGCAGGCCGGCCTTGCCGAGGAGACCGGGGTCCCCACCCGTGCCCGAGAGGACGAGCCCGGCGAGGTCACCGCTGTCCTCGATGACGTACGAGCGGGCGAGGAACGAGCCCATCGAGTGACCGAGGAGGAACAGCGGGAGGCCAGGGTTCTCGTCCTGCGCCAACCGGGTCACCCGGCGCATGTCGTCCACGACGCTCGCCCAGCCGTTCTGGTCGGCGAAGAAGCCGTGGTTGTCCTCCCCGCCGGTCGTCCCGTGCCCGCGGTGGTCGTGCGCGTAGACGGCATACCCGGCGTCCGTGAGCGCCGAGGCGAGCCGGGCGTAGCGCGCCGAGTGCTCGGCCATCCCGTGGGCCAGCTGCACCGCCGCCTTGGGTGGGCCGTCGGGCAACCAGCGGTTCGTGTGGAGGGCGGTGCCGTCGCTCGCCGTCACCGTCGTCGTCGTGCTCTGCATGGTCGCCGTCCTTGGTTACCGATGGGTATGCCGGGAGTCAGCCTGCCATGCCGGACGCCGACGACCTCGCCCCCCGTCACTGGGGGGGCCGACTCGGAGCTCCTCGCCGAGGCCCGCGAGCTCGAGCGGCGCAGCTGACGGAACGTCACCGACCAGCGCCTTTGCCTCACGGCGGGGATGCTGTGCTGCCAGACCGAGCGGGCCGCACCAGCCAGGACGTACGCCGACCGTCGCGCCAGCGGCTGCTCGAACACCCGGCGTTCCCCCTCCGGCGGCCCGCCGCTGGAACCGGATCACCGAGTCGGCAGCCAACGACACGCCGACCACCACGGGACCGCACGCCGAGGCATCCGGTTCCATCCCGAGGTCGCGAAACGGCTCAGCAGCTCTGCCTCCTCATCCGCGGTCACCAGGTCGTCCTCGTACCGAAGGTCTGCCGGGTGCTCGGGGACGCCGCGCCACGCCATGCCCCAAGCCTGCCTGCCTCCATGGGCCAAGGCTGCCCCGCTACAGGCCGATGGCCGTGGCGGCTCGAGCGTATCTCCGTGCTTCGTCCTGCACGTCGGCCGTGTCGTGTCCGGAGGCGAGGCGCTCGGTCGTCGTCGCCATCCTGAACACCAGACCCCGGGCGACTGCCCCGACCGACACACCGGACAGCTCCAGGACGTCCGCAGGAGCATCGTGCCAGCAGAGTGCGTCCGCGAGCACGATGCCCTCGGCGTACTCGGTCGGTCGCCAGTAGGGCGAGATGTCGAGCACAGCCGGAGCCGACCCCGGCGCGAAGATCACGTTGGTCGTCAGGTCCCCGTGCACGACCTGGGGCCTGCCCAGCGGCGTCAGGCCCGCCTCCAGCCGACCGAGGGCATCGGCGAACTCGGGCACACCGCGAACGGTGCGCTCCCCCCAGGCAGCTCGGTCGGCCAGTGCCCACCAGTCGGTGCGCGCGTCGATGCAGCCGGGACGGGGCAGGTGCGCGACCGCGCGGTGGAACGCCCGACCGGCCTCGATCACCGCCACGCACGCTGACGCCGTCGACAGGTCAGGCTCAGCGCCTTCCAGCCGGCGCCAGGCCACCCAGCCTTCGCAGACCCACTGCCCATCCCTCGTGGAGAGGGGCGGCGCCAGCCGGAACCCCTCGGGCACCACCTCGGCCAGGGCGGTGGCCGACCACTCCTGCACCGGCCCGCCTCCAGGCTTCAGGACCACGTCGCCCGCGACCCATGCAGTGCCCTGGCCACCCGCCAGTCGGCGAGCCGGTGTGTCGCCCACACCGAAGGCGCGCAGCACCGCGGGCGGAGGATGACGGGCCGACACACGCCGACGGTAGACCTTCCGCCGAAGGGCCCTGGGGGAAGACGGCGAACGTGCCGCCGCCCCCCACTCGACCTCATCGACCGCGAGAAACACGGTGGCTGCGGCCGTCTCCATGGGGAAGGCTGCCCGGATGACGAGCAGTGACGTGTGGGATGCGCAGACGGCCGCCCGGTACGACGAGGACTCGCGCTTCATGTTCGCCCCGGCTGTCCTCGACCCCGCGGTCGACTGCCTGGCCCGGCTCGCGGGCGACGGGGCCGCGCTCGAGCTCGCGGTCGGCACCGGCCGGGTTGCCATCCCGCTCGTCGAACGCGGGGTTCCGGTCAGCGGCATCGACCTCTCGGGCCCCATGGTCGAGCGCCTGCAGGACAAGCGGCCCGACATCCCCGTGGTCGTGGGTGACATGGCGACGTCATCGGCATCCGGGCGGTTCTCGCTCGTCTACCTCGTCTGGAACGGCCTCGGAAACCTGCGCACGCAGTCGGAGCAGGTGTCGTGCTTCCGCAACGCCGCTCGGCACCTCGAGCCGGGTGGACGTTTCGTTCTCGAGCTGTGGGTCCCGGGGATCCGCCGCTTCCCGCCGGGTCAGGTCGCGGTCCCCTTCCACGTGGGCCGCCGTCACGTGGGCTTCGACACCTACGACATGGCGACCCAGCAGGGCACGTCCCACCATTACCGGCGCCGCACGGACGGCACGGTCACCTACGCGGCCAGCCACTTCCGGTACGTCTGGCCGGCCGAGTGTGACCTCATGGCCCAGCTGGCCGGTCTGGAGCTCGAGAGCCGGTCGGCCGACTGGCTCGGCACTCCCTTCACCGATGACAGCGAGAGCCACGTGTCCGTCTGGCGCAGACCCGCCTGAGCCTCGCCCCCCGAGGCTCCAGTCGGCATCCGGGCGTCACTCCCACTCGATGGTGCCGGGCGGCTTGCTCGTCACGTCGAGCACCACCCGGTTGACCTCGCGCACCTCGTTCGTGATGCGCGTGGAGATCTTCGCGAGCACCTCGTAGGGGACCCGCGCCCAGTCCGCCGTCATCGCGTCCTCCGACGAGACCGGACGCAGGACGACGGGGTGCCCGTAGGTGCGGCCGTCTCCCTGGACGCCCACGGAACGGACGTCGGCAAGCAGCACCACGGGACACTGCCAGATCTCGCGGTCGAGGCCGGCGGCGGTCAGCTCCTCGCGCGCGATGGCGTCGGCGGCTCGCAGCACGTCGAGTCGATCCCCCGTCACCTCGCCGACGATCCGGATGCCGAGGCCCGGGCCGGGGAACGGCTGGCGCCAGACGATCCCCTCCGGGACACCGAGCTCGAGGCCGACCTGGCGGACCTCGTCCTTGAAGAGGAGCCGCAACGGCTCCACGAGCTTGAACTGGAGGTCGTCGGGCAGGCCGCCGACGTTGTGGTGCGACTTGATGTTCGCCGTCCCGCTGCCGCCGCCCGACTCCACGACATCCGGGTAGAGCGTTCCCTGGACGAGGAACTCGACGGGGTGGTCTCCGGCCACCTCGTGCGACCCCACGACGTCCCGGGCCGCCTGCTCGAAGACCCGGATGAACTCGCGGCCGATGATCTTGCGCTTCTCCTCCGGGTCGGAGACGCCGGCCAGCGCATCGAGGAACCGCTTCTTGGCGTCGACGACCACGAGGTCGACCCCGGTCGCGGCCACGAAGTCGGTCTCCACCTGCTCCGCCTCTCCAGACCGCATCAGCCCGTGGTCGACGAAGACGCACGTCAGCTGGTCGCCGACCGCCTTCTGCACGAGGGCGGCGGCGACCGAGGAGTCCACCCCGCCGGAGAGGCCGCAGATGACACGGGCATCGCCGACCTGCGCCCGGATGCTCGTGACGAGGTCCTCGACGACGTTGGCCGCCGTCCACTCGCCGGTCAGGCCGGCTCCGCGGAGGAGGAAGTTCTCGAGCACCTGCTGGCCGAACGTCGAGTGCAGGACCTCCGGGTGCCACTGGACGCCGTACAGCCGACGGCCGTCGTCCTCGAAACCGGCGACAGGGGCACCGGACGTCGTGGCGGTGACCTTCATGCCCTCCGGAGCCGCGGACACCGAGTCACCGTGGCTCATCCACACCGACTGCTCCGACGGCTGGCCGTTGAAGAGCGTCGACGACGTGTCGAGCACCTCGGCCGGGGTGGCGCCGAACTCCGAGAGGCCGGTCTTCTCCACCGTGCCGCCGAGCGCCTGCGCCATGGCCTGGAAGCCGTAGCACATGCCGAACACCGGCACCCCGGCGTCGAGGAGCGCCGGGTCCAGGGAGGGGGCACCCTCCTCGTAGACCGAGGAGGGCCCGCCCGAGAGGATGAGTGCAGCGGGCTCCTTGGCCAGCATCTCCGTCACCGGCATGGAGTGCGGGACGACCTCGCTGAAGCAGTTGGCCTCGCGGACCCGACGGGCGATGAGCTGGGCGTACTGGGCCCCGAAGTCGACGACGAGGACCGGCTGGTCGGCAAGGCGGATCGGCTCACCCCCCTCGACGACGACGTGGTCGTCCGCCTCCGGGTGCGGCGTACCGGACTCCGGCCTGGGGGCGTCGCTCACCCGGCCAAGGCTACTGGCGGGCGCCCGCCAGCTCGCCCTCGACCTCACGGGCGATCCTCCGCTCCACCCAGAACGAGAGGAAGGGCACGCAACCGGCCAGCATGACGAGCACCATCTTCGTCAACGACCAGCCCACCTTGAAGCCCAGCAGGGCCGTCGCGACGAGGTAGACGAGGTAGATGAAGCCGTGCGGCTGGGGCCACCAGTGGAGCGGGTTCTCCTCACCCTTCATGTCGAAGCCGTACGAGAGCACCATCTCGACGACGAGCACGAGCAGTCCCACGCCCACGATGAACGCCATGACCTTGAAGAAGGTGAGGCGGGAGCGTGTGCCGTCGACGTCGTCGACCCGTCCGACGGACCCGTCGGTGGTCGTGGCGGCGGAGGTCGAGCTGCGGGGTTCAGGCGTCGTCACGAGACCCATTGTTCCCCGCCGGCACGGCCGCGTCGGCGCCGGCCTCCCGGCGGGCCTCGTCGCGCACCATGCGGACCCAGAGCCAGAGCGCGAAGCCGGCGAAGATCCACCACTGCAGCGCGTATGCCGCGTTGCGCCACCGGACGCCCGTCTCCCCCAGAGGCGTGGGGACCTTGGTGAGCTGCGGACCGGTGGCCGGCGTCTCCGACTCGAGGAAGAGGAACGCGTTGTAGAGGTCACCCGGCCAGGTGTTGACGAGCAGGGACAGGTCGACCGAGCCGATCTGGCCCTCGGGCACCGGCCGCTCATCCGGTGACTCCCCCGGGGCGACGCCACCCTCGATCCGCAGTGGCCCCTCGGGCGGGGGTCCGGCACCCGCCTCGTCCTCGACGAACCCCCGGACCACGGGGAGGGTGGCACCGCTGCCGTCGACGACGAACGGGGTGAGCACCCAGAGGCCGGTCGTCCCGTCGAGCCGCCGGTCCGGCACGAGGAGCTGGCCCGAGGCGGCATACCGCCCGCTGGCCGTCACGGGCCGGGACGAGAGGTCCTCACGGAAGGCGGCGTGCGGCTGGAGCACCGAGGTGAGCTCGGCCGGGGACTGTGCACGGGCCTGCTCCACCGCCTCTCGGTGTGCCGTGCTCTCGGCGACACCGAGCTGCCAGCGACCCAGCCAGACGAAGGCCGCACCGACGACGAGGACGAGACCGAGCAGGCCGAGGAGCCTCGGTCGCATGGCGGTCCTCAGCACCCCTCGAGGCTACGTCACCGTCCGGGTCCGGCCAGCGGCGCTAGGGTCGGCACGGGCTGTCGTCCGTCGTCGCGGCCCGCGGTGCACGGCCACACTCGTCCGCCGCGCTGTCGGCACGTGGAAGGAGCAGTCGCCATGGCGGGTTTCCAGGGGCGGCCGCGCGCGCGCGACGACCGCCTGCCACCCGGGCAGTACCTCACGAGGGACTTCCCGGTGCTCACGGCGGGGCCGACGGAGGTGCTGAGCCCCGACGAGTGGCAGCTGACGATCACCGACGGGACGTCGACCGGCACGTTCGACTGGGACGGGTTGCACGCCTTCGGCCTCGAGACCCTCACGACCGACATCCACTGCGTCACGCACTGGTCGAAGCTCGGCACCACGTGGCGCGGGGTGCGGGTCTCCACCCTGTTCGACGTCGTCGGGGTCGACGACCTTCCCTACGCCCTGGTCACCAGCTACGGCGGCTACACGACCAACCTGCAGCTCGAGGACCTCGTGGAGCGCGACGCCATGATCGCGGTGGAGTTCGAGGGCGAGCCGCTGGAGTCGGAGCACGGCGGTCCGGCTCGGCTGCTGGTGCCGCACCTCTACCTGTGGAAGAGCGCCAAGTGGGTCAGTCGGATCGACCTGGTCGAGGAGGACACTCCCGGGTTCTGGGAGGCGGCCGGATACCACAACCACGGCGACCCGTTCCTCGAGCAGCGCTACCACGGTGACTGACCGGCCGTCGCCGTCGGGGACTCGGGCCCGGGCCCTCCGAGTCGCCCCGCTCGTCCACCTCGCGTGGCGGCAGGCGACCGTCGCCCTCGTCGTCGCGGAGACCCCGGACGCTCGCACCCTCGTCCTCGACGTCCCCGGCTGGCCGGGCTCCGTGGCGGGCCAGCACGTGGACGTGCGGCTGACGGCGCCGGACGGGTACCAGGCGACCCGCAGCTACTCGCTCGCCTCGGGGCCGGGTGAGCCGGCGGCGCTCACGGTGCAGGAGGTTCCCGGCGGCGAGGTCTCGCCCTACCTCGTGCGCGACATCGCCGTCGACGAGACCGTCGAGCTGCGCGGCCCGATCGGCGGGTACTTCGTCTGGACCGGCGCCCGCCGGCCCCTGCTCCTCGTCGGCGGTGGCTCCGGGCTGGCGCCCCTGCGCGCCATGTGGCGCGCGGCTGACCCCGCCGAGCCGGTCGTCGTCGTCGCCTCGGTGACCGAGCCGGCACGCCTCCTGTATGCCGTGGAGCTCGCCGAGCGCGTGGCCGCCGGGGACGTGTCGGCGACGGTCCACCTCTCCCGCGCCGACGTCCCCGACGACACGGAGCGAGCGGGGACACCGCTGCAGGCGCTCACTCTGCGGGCCGGTCGGGTGGCGTCCACGACGGTCACCCAGGCACTGACGGCATGCGGCGGCACCGAGGCCGACCCGGGCGTCTTCGTGTGCGGTCCGACGACGTTCGTCGAGGCGATGATCCACCTCCTCGCCGGCGCCGGCCTCGACCCGCGGTCCGTCCGAGCCGAGCGATTCGGCTGACCCATGACCCGACGTGCCGGCGGCCCGGCTTCGACCCACACGGCATCCGGCCCATCCACAGCCACACGGACAGGAAGCAGGTGGTCTGATCATGAGTCACTACGTCGACGGGAACGCCGTCCTGGGCGCGTTCTCCCTGGCACTGGGCACCGACCTGTCCGAAGGCTCCCTCGAGTGCGCGGGGTGCGGCAGCAGCCACGCCATCGCGCAGACGAGGGTCTACCTCCGCTGTCCCGGGATGGTCCTGCGCTGTCCGGAGTGTGGCGGCGTCGAGGTGGTCATCGTCGAGATCGACCACCGGCTGAACGTGACCCTCAGCGGGGTCCTCGCGCTCCGCATCGCTCCGCCTCGCGCGTCCCCGACCACGTGACCGACCACGTGACGGACGAGGTGACGGGCGAGGCGCCGGTGGTGGCGGCCCTCCACGTAGCCCTCGCCCGGCGGCTCCCGATGCGCGCGGTCGTGATGGTCCACGCCGAGGCTGGTGCGGGCCTCGTCGGCGACCGCTACCACGGCACGCGGCACCGCCACGTCAGCGT
>JAQSWG010000006.1 GCA_029266735.1 Ornithinibacter sp. | reverse complement strand
CGGGCCTCCTCCACCTCCTCGGGCGAGGGCGCGAAGACCCGGTTGCACGGCTCGATCTGGGATGGGTGGATGAGTGTCTTGCCGTCGAAGCCCAGGTCCCGACCCTGCCGGCACTCGTCCTCGAGACCGTCGAGGTTGCGCACGTCGTTCCACACCCCGTCGAGGATCCCGATGCCGGCCGCACGGGCGGCCAGCAGGCTCACCGAGAGCGTGGCCAACAACGGCTCCCTCCCGGCCACGGGCCGCGCGCCGAGCTCCTTGACGAGGTCGTTCACCCCCATGACGAGCACCGCGAGCCGCCCGGAGGCCGCCGCGATGCCCCTGACGTCGAGCACGGCCGCGGGCGTCTCGATCATCGCCCACAGCCGGGTGTGGTCAGGAGCACCGTGGTGCTCCATCGCGGCCACGAGGTCGCGCACCTCGTCGGCGGAGCCCACCTTCGGTACGACGATGGCAGCGGGGCCTGCCGCGCAGGCCGCGGCGACGTCGTCCTCGTGCCACGGGGTCCCGCTCGCGTTGACCCGGATGGTGACCTCGCGCTGCCCGTAGTCACCGGAGCGCGCCGCGGCGCAGACGTCGTCGCGGGCGACCTCCTTGTGGTCCGGGGCGACGGCGTCCTCGAGGTCGAGGATGAGGCCGTCCACGGGCAGGGTCTTGGCCTTCTCGAGGGCACGCTCGTTGTTGCCCGGGAGGTACAGGACCGACCGGCGGGGGCGGTATGCCGTTCCGCTGCTCATGCGCGAGCCCGCGGGTCGGGCGTGGGGGGCCGCACGGCATACAGCTCGGCGAGCTCGGCGTCGTTCTGCGACAGTCGTTCCGCGAGCTCGAGGATGACGAGGCACTGCTTGAGGCTGGCGTCGTCCTCCATCCTGCCGTCGAGCATGACGGCGCCGGTGCCGTCACCCATCGCCTCCTTGACGCGACGCGCGTGGGCGACGTCCTCGGCGCTCGGGCTGAACACCCTCTTGGCGATGGCGATCTGAGACGGGTGCAGCGTCCACGCGCCGACGCATCCGAGGAGGAACGCGTTGCGGAACTGGTCCTCGCAGGCCACGACGTCGGCGATGTCACCGAAGGGCCCGTAGTAGGGAAGGATCCCGTGCATCGCGCACGCGTCGACCATCCGCGCGATCGTGTAGTGCCACAGGTCCTGCTGGGACGTCGCCCGCGGCCCCATCACGTCACCACCGACCGGGTCCTCGCGCACGAGGTAGCCGGGGTGGCCCCCGCCGACCCGCGTCGTCTTCATCCGACGGTCGGCCGCGAGGTCGGCGGGGCCGAGGCTGATGCCCTGCATCCGAGGACTGGCGCCGGCGATCGCCTCGACGTTCGCGACGCCACGCGCCGTCTCGAGGATCGCGTGCACGAGGATCGGCCGGGGGACGCCGGCTCGGGCCTCGAGCTGGGCGAGCAGCCGGTCGACGTAGTGGATGTCCTCGGGGCCTTGCACCTTGGGGACCATGACGACGTCGAGACGGTCACCGACCTGCGCGACGAGGGTCGTCAGGTCGTCGAGCACCCAGGGCGAGTCCAAGGCGTTCACCCGCGTCCAGAGCTGGGTGTGCCGCCCGAAGTCGGTGGCCCTCGCGATCGCCACGAGGCCGTCTCGGGCAGCCTCCTTGCGGTCCCCCCTCACGGCATCCTCGAGGTTGCCGAGCAACACGTCGACGGCGCCGACGAGCTCGGGGACCTTGGCGGCCATCCGCTCGCTGCCCGGGTCGATGAAGTGGATCATCCGGCTGGGCCGGACCGGCACCTCACGCAGCGGCGTCGGGGCGCCCACCGCGAGGGGGGCGAAGAAGTCCTTGGCACTGCGCATGGCGGGAGCCTCTCGTCGAGTGCAGTCTGCCCGGGGACGCTAGCAGCGCCCACGTCACCACGTTGTGGGAGAGTTCCCGGTGTGACCGAGGACGCCCCGACGCAGGCCGCCGAGGTCACCCTGCCGGTCAACATCACCCGGCTCACCCACGAGGCGGCGAGCCGCTCCGCGGTGCTCTGGATCCGCGTCCCGGACGAGGGTTCGCACGCCGCCTGGTACGTCTGGCACGACGACGACGAAGGCGACGAGCGCGGGGCCGGCCCGGCGGCATACGTCGTCTCGGGGCCGGGCGAACAGTCGCTGCCGTGGCTGCCCGACGAGGTGGAGCTCCTCCTGCGGAGCAAGGACAACGGCGGTCGGCTCCTCACCGTGCACGCGACCGTGCGGGAGGTCCGGCCCGACTCACCGGAGTGGGACGCCGCGGTCGAGGTGCTTCGCCCGGAACGGCTCAACGCCGTCGGCGACGTCGCCGAGCGGTGGCGGCAGTCGTGCACGATCCACGTGCTCACCCCCCACGGGCGGCCGGTCGAGTCCCCCGGTTCCTATGCGGAGGAGTCGGGCCGGACGACGGTCGACCCGGCGGGGGCGGCGACGGCCGGCTGGCGCCCGTGGCACTGGCGCGGCCGGGCGGGTGCCCGACGCAACGTCCGAGGAACCTGACCCCTGGCGTCCTGATCCACGTGCGTGGCGAGGGTCGCTGGGGCGGATGCGGGGACCGGCCGGGCTCCCCGAAGGCAGCGGTGAGCCCCGCTAGCCTGTGGCCGTGAGCACGCCGACCCGCGCCTTCGTCGGCCGACTCGCCGAGCTCAGCGTCTTCGACCCGCTCGGCGACCAGGTCGGCCGCGTCCGCGACGTCGTCGTCACCTTCAACGTCGCTCGCAGCCGACCTCGGGTCATCGGCCTCGTCGTCGAGGTGCCGGGTCGACGCCGGGTCTTCGTGCCGATGACCAGGGTGACCTCGGTGGAGGGGGGCCAGGTCATCACCACCGGCCTGGTCAACATGCGCCGCTTCGAGCAGCGCGGCAACGAGACGCTCGTCGTCGCGGAGCTCTTCGAGCGCCGCGTGCAGGTGCGCACCGAGGAGGGCGAGGTCGTCGACGCGACGGTCGAGGACATCGGGATCGAGCAGCTGGGCACCAGGGGATGGAGTGTGGCCCGGGCCTTCGTGCGTACCGGTGCCGCCCGGAGCGGTCTCGGCCGGCTGGGACGCCGCCGGGGCGAGACGCTCCTCGTGGCCATCGAGGACGTCGTCGGGCTTCGGGACCCCTCGCAGGGCCAGAGCGCTGCACGGCTGCTCGAGGCGTACGAGGACCTCAAGCCCGCGGACCTCGCCGAGGTCATCCACGACCTGACCCCCCGCCGGCGCGCCGAGGTGGCCGCGGCGCTGGCCGACGAGCGTCTCGCCGACGTCATCGAGGAGCTCCCCGAGGACGACCAGGTCGAGATCCTGGCGAGCCTGGAGGTGGAGCGCGCCGCGGACGTCCTCGAGGCGATGGAGCCCGACGACGCGGCCGACCTGCTCGCCGAGCTCCCGGTGGACCGCCAGGAGGAGCTGCTCCAGCGGATGGAGCCCGACGAGGCCGCCGACCTGCGCCGGCTGCTCACCTACGACGAGAACACCGCCGGCGGCCTCATGACGACCGAGCCGGTGATCCTCGGCCCCGAGGCGTCCATCGCGGAGGCCCTCGCGGTCGTGCGCCGGGTGGAGCTCTCCACGGCCCTGGCCTGCACCGTCTTCGTCTGCCGCTCCCCGCTCGAGACCCCGACCGGTCGGTATCTCGGGATGGTGCACATCCAGCGGCTGCTCCGCGAGCCGCCGCACGCCCCGGTCGGCGGCATCCTCGACAAGGACGTCGAGCCCCTGCCGCCCGAGGCGACCCTGGGGCAGGTGACCCGGATGCTCGCGACGTACGACCTCGTCGGCCTGCCGGTCGTCGACGGGGACGGGCACCTGCTGGGGGCGGTCACCGTCGACGACGTGCTCGACCACATCCTCCCGGAGGACTGGCGCGAGGACCGGCACGACGTCGTCGCTGCCGAGGAGGTCCTCGGTGGCTGACCGAGAGCGCCGGCCCCGGATCGACCAGCCCCGCGAGGCCGGGCGACGTCGGTGGAGCTCGCCCACCCTCTTCACCGAGGAGACCTTCGGGGTCATCTCGGAGAAGTTCGCCCGCTACATGGGCACGCCGTACTTCCTGCTCGGGATGACCGTCTTCGTCCTCACCTGGCTGCTCTGGAACACCCTGGCCCCCGAGGACTGGCGCTTCGACCCGTACGCCTTCATCTTCCTCACGCTCATGCTCAGCCTGCAGGCGTCCTATGCGGCTCCCCTGATCCTCCTCGCCCAGAACCGGCAGGCCGACCGTGACCGCTTCGCCCTCGAACAGGACCGCTCGCGGGACGAGCGCAACCTCGCCGACACCGAGTTCCTCACCCGCGAGGTGGCGGCACTGCGGATCGCGATGCGCGATACCGCCACCCGCGACTTCGTGCGCAGCGAGCTGCGGGACCTCCTCGACGAGATGGAGGATCGGGGCCTCGTCGTGGCCCGAGCACCGGAGGGCGAGGAGGGCAGCGTCGGGAACCGCACACCGCCGACCTAGAATGGGGGCATGCCCCAGGTCAGCTCCGACGCACTGCATGCTGCGCTCGAGACGGTCATCGACCCCGAGATCCGCAAGCCGGTCACGGAGCTCGGCATGGTCGAGAGCGTGGTCGCGGACGAGGCCGGCCACGTCGCCGTCACGATCCTGCTCACCGTGGCCGCGTGTCCACTCAAGGACAAGCTCACCACCGACACGACCGAGGCCCTCGCGCGGGTCGCCGGCGTCACCGGCGTCACGGTGACGCTCGGCGTCATGAGCGACGAGCAGCGCGGCGAGCTCAAGACGAAGCTGCGCGGTGGGGTGGCCGAGCGTGAGGTCCCCTTCGCCCGCCCCGGCTCGCTGACGAGGGTGTATGCCGTGGCCTCGGGCAAGGGCGGCGTCGGGAAGTCGTCGGTCACCGCCAACCTCGCGGCATCCCTCGCCCAGCAGGGCCTGCGGGTCGGCGTGGTGGACGCCGACATCTACGGGTTCTCGATCCCCCGCATGCTCGGCGTGGAGGGGCGCCCCACCCAGGTCGACGACATGATCCTGCCGCCGGTGAGCCACGACGTGAAGGTCATCTCGATCGGCATGTTCGTCCCCGGCAACCAGCCCGTCGTCTGGCGGGGCCCGATGCTCCACCGTGCGCTCCAGCAGTTCCTCGCCGACGTCTTCTGGGGCGACCTCGACGTCCTCCTCCTCGACCTCCCACCGGGCACCGGTGACATCGCGATCTCCACCGCCCAGCTCGTCCCCGGGGCGGAGATCCTCGTCGTGACCACCCCCCAGCAGGCCGCCGCCGAGGTCGCCGAGCGGGCCGGGGCCATCGCCCTGCAGACGCACCAGCGGGTCACCGGGGTCATCGAGAACATGAGCTGGCTGGAGCTGCCCGACGGCACTCGCCAGGAGATCTTCGGCTCCGGCGGGGGACGCGACGTCGCGGAGTCACTGACCCGGGCCATCGGTGCCGAGGTGCCGCTCCTCGGTCAGATCCCCCTCGACACCCGGCTGCGGATCGGTGCCGACTCCGGCATGCCCGTCGTCCTCGGGGAACCCGACTCCCCGGCCGCGGTCGCCCTGCGGGGCATCGCGAAGGGACTCGGGACCCGCTCACGCGGACTGGCCGGCCGCTCGCTGGGCCTCACGCCCGCCGCCCGCTGACCGTCCGGTCCCCTCACGCCTCCCCGACCTCGTCTGTGGCGTGGTCGCCGACACGGCGCGCCGACGCCATCCCCACAGACGAGGTCGGGGAAGTGCGGGCGCGTCAGGTGGCGTCGACGTCGTACGGGGTCGGTCGGGAGGGGTCCCACTGCGTGGAGCTGCGAGCTTTGGAGATGTAGACCGGCGGGCCCGAACCGTCTGCCGCCGCGCCCGCCGCACCCGCCGCGGCCGAACCACCCGCGGCGGCCACGGTCGCGCCTCCGGTGATGCTGCCCGCCGACCGGACGGATCCGATCTCGTCACGCACCGGGGACACCGCGTCGTCGAGCGGGTCGAGGAGGGCCTCCTTGACGATGCGGCGCGGGTCGTACTGGCGAGGGTCGTACTGCCGCCAGTTGATGTCCTCGTACTCCGGGCCGAGCTGGTCCTTGAGCTGCCCCTTGGCGCCCTCGGCCATGACACGAAGCCTGCGGATGCCGCGCGCCAGCTTGGCGGCATACTCCGGCAGCCGGTCCGGTCCGAGGATGAAGACCGCGATGAGCGCGAGGAGGACGATCTCCCAGCCGTTCACGCCGAACACCGGGTCCTCACCGTCCTTCCGTCGATCCCGTGCGAGATGGGGTCAGTCTTCCGAGCCCTCGAGCACCATCGTGACATCGCGGGAGTTGCCGTCGCGACGGATGGTCAGGGTGACACTATCCCCCACGGTGCGCGCGCGAATGGCGACGATGAGCTCGCCCTGCTCGGACACCGGCCTGCCCTCGAACGCGACGACGACGTCGCCCGGGCGCAGGCCGGCCGCGTCGGCCGGACCGTCCGGGTTGACGGCCGGTTCGCCTCCCGGGCCCTCGTCGGCGATCCTCACCCCCTCGCCCTCGTAGGCGGGGTCGAGATAGACACCGATGACCGGGTGGACCGCCCGCCCGGTCTCGATGAGCTGTTGCACCGTCGTGCGGACCTGGGCGCTGGGGATGGCGAAACCGACTCCGATGTTGCCGCTCGGGCCGAACGAGGAGCCCGGTGCGCGCGCGATGGCGGAGTTGACCCCGATGACGCGGCCGCCCATGTCGAGGAGCGGGCCACCCGAGTTCCCTGGGTTGATGGCGGCGTCGGTCTGGATGGCGTTGATGTAGGACAGGTCGTCGTCCTCGCCGGGCGTCACCGGCCGGTCGAGGGCGCTGACGATCCCGGACGTCACCGTAGAGTCGAGCCCCAGCGGAGCTCCGACGGCGACGACCTGGTCACCGACCACGACGTCCTCGGACCGGCCCAACGTGAGGGGCGTGAGATCGGTGCGGTCCACCTTGACGACGGCGAGGTCGTATGAGGAGTCCCGCCCCACGACGCGGCCCTCGAGCTGCTTGCCGTTGGCGAGGACGACAGTGATCTCCCCGCTGTCGGCGGCGCTCGCGACGACGTGGTTGTTCGTCACGATGTGGCCCCGGCCGTCGTACACCCAGCCCGACCCCGTGCCAGCCGCCTCCGCACCCGCGACCCGCAGGGTGACCACGCTCGGTGTCGCCCTGGCCGCGATGTTGGCGATGGAGCCGGTCGGCCGCGTGGTCGCGCCCACGCCGGCGCTCGGTGCGGCCTCGGGGGCGCCGGTGCGCTCGAACGCACCACGCTCCGCGAGCACACCACCCACGAGGCCTCCCGTGGTGCCAGCGAGCACGGCAGCCGCGAGAGCCACCCCGACGACGGCACCCCATCCGGGTCCCCGCCGGTTGGGGGACGCCTGGTCCGGCGCGCCGGCCGAGTGCGCGGGATCCTCCCCCGCATACGAGGGGTATGCCGGAAACGACGTCGAGGCGGGAGGAGCCGGGCCGAGAGCCGGCGCCGCGGTGGGTACCGGCTGGGTCTGCGCGGACGGTTCACCGGCGTCCAGGCGTCCGGCCCACGCCGGGTCGCCGACCGGAACATGCTGGGCAGGACCGGGGACAGGTCCGTCCGGGCGGGCCTCGGGAGCGTCGTTCGGCGCGGCGGCACCGGCTGACGGGTCGTCGGAGCGGTCCCACGGGTGCCAGTTGTCGCTCGTGGCCCCCTGCTCGTCGGTCATGGGGTCGATTCTGCCTGCTGGCCGAGACGCGCCACGACGACGGGTCGGGACAGTCCGAAGGAGGCCACCCCGGTGTTCGTCGCCGGGGTCGCGGTCGTCGGCGCAGCGGCGGGCTGGACGGCGGGAACGGTCGTCGTGCCGAGGCCGGGCCGGACGGCGGTCGGGGCGCCGATGATCGTCAGGCTCCACGCGGCAGCGGCGGAGACCCCGGCTGCGGCCGCAGCGATGACGGTCGCCCGGAGTGCGCTGCGGTGGCAGGGTGGGGCGCCCGGGGCGAGGAGGACCAGCGGAGGGCGGTGGCGCGCCGCGGCCGGCTCTCCGGCGGATGCCGCGAGGGTGCTCCCCAGCGCGAGCAGGGACGAGCGCAGGTCACCCGGCATCGACGGAGCCCCGGCCAACACGCTCCTCAGGCGACGCTCCTGGGCCACGGCGTGCGCGCAGACCTGGCACGCCACGAGGTGACGGTCCCACGCCCACTGCCGCTCGAGGGGCAGTCGGCCCGCGGCGTACTCGGGGAGCTCGTCCCCGAGGCAGCGCACCCGCATCGCGTCGGTCATACGGTGCCCGCGGCGGGTCGACGGACGATCCGACCCCGGGTCGGGGCCGGTGCGGTGGACGGCTGAGGGGCCCGGTGCGCGAGGGCCTCGCGCAGCTGCGCGCGGCCACGGTGGATCCGCGAGCGGACGGTCCCGAGCTTGATGCCCAGCGTCGCCGCCACCTCCTCGTACGACAGGCCCTCGATGTCACAGAGCACCACGGCGGCCCTGAAGTCGGGCGACAGGGCGTCGAGGGCGCGCTGGACGTCGGCGTCGAAGTGGGCGTCGTGATAACTCTGCTCCGGGTTCGGGCCCCGGCTCGGGAGACGGGCGGCCGACTCGTCCGACAGCGCGTCGAAGCGGATCCGCTGCTTGCGGCGCATCTTGTCGAGGAAGACGTTGGTGGTGATGCGGTGCAGCCAGCCCTCGAAGGTCCCCGGCTGGTAGGTGTGCAGCGACCGGAAGACCCGCACGAACACGTCCTGGGTGAGGTCCTCGGCGTCGTGGACGTTGCCGGTGAGCCGGTACGCGAGGCGGTACACGCGGGCCGAGTGCTGCTCGACGACCTCCTCCCACGTGGGAGGCACCCAGCCGGCAGCCGGCGTCCCGCCGCCCATGGCGGCATCCGTCGTCATCATCGGCTGTTCCCTCACCATGCTGGTCATGTACCCATGGGTACGCGTCGACGCCGTGAATTGTTCCCGGTCAACCTGAACGCCCGCTGGGAACGTGGCACTCCCGGCGACCCGGAGCGTGGAGCCCTAGGGTTGGCCCATGAGCGCGCTCAAGCCGGCCAGCTGGTCCTACGCCGAGGAGTTCGTCCCCGAGCCCGAGGTCGTCGAGGCGGCCCGGCGCCGCGGGATCGAGCTCGGCGAGGCCACTCCGGTGGGCACGGGCGCGGGCACTGCGCTGCGGTTCGTCGCCGCGGCCGTGCAGGCCCGGCACGTCCTCGAGGTCGGAACCGGCGCCGGCACGTCCGGCCTGTGGCTCCTTGCCGGGATGCCGGAGGACGGTGTGCTCACCACCATCGACTCCTCCGCCGAGCACCAGCGGGCGGCTCGCGAAGCCTACGCCGCGGCCGGCTACGCCCACCAGCGGACCCGGGTCATCACCGGTGCGGCCGCCGACGTGCTCCCGCGGATGGCCGACGGTGCCTACGACCTCGTGCTCGTGGACGCGGACAAGGGCGGCTACCCCACCTACGTGGAACACGCCGTGCGGCTGCTGCGCTCCGGTGGGGTGCTGGCGATGGACAACATGCTCTGGCACGACCAGGTCGCCGACCCGGCTGCCCGCGACGCGACGACGACGACCCTGCGGGACCTCGGCAAGAGGGTGCGCGACCACGAGGACCTCGTGCCCGCGCTGCTGCCGGTCAGCGACGGCCTGCTCGTCGCCGTCCGGCGCTGACCCGCCCGCGCATGGGTCGGCCCCTCGTCAGCTGACGTCCGGGCCGGCACCCCGACGGAAGCCGGCCGGTCCCTCCGCGATCGCGACGACCTCCCAGTCCTCCACGAGAACAGGAGCGGACCCGATGAGCCCGCTGCCCGGGGACCGCTGCCCACCCCGCTCGAAGCCTTCACGGAACTGGGTGCGGTCCTGCTCGCTGTCGAAGACGTAGGTGCCCTCGAACCACTCGCCCTCGCGCATCCGCCACACCTTGAACGCGAGCCCGTCGAGGAACATGAACCGCGCGATGGACGTGCCGACGACGTACTCCCGCAGCTGGTCGGCCACGTCGTCCGGAGCCTGCGTCAGCGACCAGCGCACCGTCAGCCCGTACCCGGCGTTCATGCCATCTCCTCCAGCCACCGCAGCAGCAGTCGTGTCCCGAACCCGGTGGCGCCCTTGGCGGCGATGCCGGCGTCGACGTCCGAGCGCCCGGTCCCCGCGATGTCGAGGTGGGCCCACCGGCGATCCCCCACGAACTCCCGGAGGAACAGTGCCGCGGTGACGGCCCCGCCGCCGACATCGGGAGCGATGTGGGTGAGGTCGGCGACGTCGGAGTCGAGGGCTCGACGGTAGGTGTCGGGCAGCGGCATCGGCCAGAGCGTCTCACCAGTCGTCGCACCAGAGGCGACGAGGGCGTCGCGAAGGTCCTCGTCCGTCGAGAACACCGGTGCCGCGACGCGGCCGAGGGCGATTCGCGCCGCGCCCGTCAGCGTTGCGACGTCGACGAGCCAGTCCGGGTCGAGGTGGGATTCGGCGTAGGCGAGCGCGTCGGCGAGCACGATCCGCCCCTCGGCGTCGGTGTTCCGGATCTCCACGGTGCGTCCGCCGTAGTGCCGGACGACGTCGCCTGGCCGGTAGGACCCGCCACCGAGGGCGTTCTCCGCGAGGGCGAGCAGGCCCGTCACCCTGACCGGCACGTCGAGGTCGCGGCACGCGGCGAGGACCGCGAGCACGATGGCCGCACCCGACATGTCGGTCTTCATGCCGACCATCCCGTCGACCGGCTTCACCTGGAGGCCCCCGGTGTCGAACGTGATGCCCTTGCCGACGAGCACGACCCGGGGGGTCTCGGACGTCACCCTCACCGGCTCGTGGTCGAGGCGGACGAGACGGGGAGGACTGGCGGAGCCCTGCCCGACCGCGAGGATGCCACCGAAGCCGTCGCGGCGCAGGGCCCGCTCGTCCCACACCCGGACCTCGACACCGGACCGTCGAGCGGCGGTTCTCGCCTGCCCCGCCACCCAGGCGGGGGTCTTCGTGTTCGAGGGCGTCACCGCCAGTCCGCGGGCGACGAGCTGCGCCCGAGCCCGGGTCACCGCGCGTGCGACCACCTCGGCGGCCGTCGTGCCGGTGACCACGGCGGTGTCCGCCGGCTCGGCGCCGGCGACCACTCCCTGCCGGGTCCAGCGCGGCGACGCCCAGGAGCCGAGGACGACACCCTCCACGTATGCCGTGAGGCCGGCTGCCCCCGCGGCCTCGCCGACCGCGTGCACCACCGCGCCGCACCCGCGCGTTGCCCGGCCGACCGCGGCACCGGCGACCCGCCAGGAGGTCTCGGACCAGTCGCCGACTCCGACGAGGAGCACGCGCCGCACGGCATGCGCGCCCGGTGGGAGGAGCACGGTCGTGACTGTTCCCGTGGTGCCCTCTGGCTCGTGGGTGGCGAGCACCTCGTCGACGTCGAGACCGAGCACGTCCAGAGCCGGGCGGGCACCAGCAGGGTCTTCGTCCCCGAGGGCGGCGACGAGAACGTCCCCGTTCGGGTCATCAGGCCGAGGGGAGCGCAGGGCGTCCTCGGTCGCTCGGGTCACCCTCCAGACTGACGTGCGAGGGTCCAGGATGACGTCGTCTCGGCGCACCCGGCGACCCTACCGAGTGGCGGCGCCGACCCTGCCGAGTGGCCGGCGCACCGGACCGTGGGATGAGACGCACGACGGGGCCCCCACCATGGTGGGGGCCCCGTCGACGTCTGAGCGGGAGGTTGTTCAGGCCCTGGCCGTCGTCAGGCCCTCGCAGTTGTCGATGGCCTCGCCGAGCGCTCGCACCTCATCGGGGGTCATCTCGACGACGAGCCGGCCGCCACCTTCAAGGGGCATGCGCAGCACGATGCCGCGACCTTCCTTGGTGACCTCGAGCTGGCCGTCGCCCGTCCTCGGCTTCATTGCCGCCATCGCTGAAATCCCTTCCTCACCGCAGCTGCGGGTGTTCGCGCCGCGTGGTGCTCGACGCCGGACCGTCGCGCTGCGCTCCATTATCCCGTAGGCCTGCGACTGTGCGAAATCTGGCTCACCGAACCGCTGCTCACGGAGGGAAGGAGCCCCACGGGGTGTAGACGAGGAACGCGCAGGTCCACCAGAAGACGCCGCCGAGGAGGATGGCGAGGACCACTGCCACCCGCCGTCGCCAGTGCGGTACGACGCTCTGCCCGTTCGCCGTTCGCATGGCGACGGACGCCACCAACGCCGCGAGGGGGAAGTCGAGCAGCAGGAACCGCCACATGCTCGTGATGGGGCGGACCACGGCGAAGAGGTAGAGCGGGTAGGCCAGCGCCCAGGCTCGCGCCTCGATGGAGATCCAGCGGCCGTGCCGGCCGAGGACGAGCGCGACGTAGGTGCACACGAGGGCGACGAGCACGAGGACGCCGGCGAGGCCCTTGCCCTCCCAGGCCCACTCGAACCACAGAACGAACGGACCCTTGTCCGGGCGCTGTCCCCAGGCCGCCTGCACGTCGAAGAACGCCGTCGGCACTCCGGTGACCAGGCCGGCGACGACCGGCCAGGCGACCGAGCTCACCGCGAGGGCACCGAGCATCACGGCGGAACTGGCCCGCTGCCCCGCGAGCGGTCGGATGCCGGCCGCGCGGTCCTCGCGCCACCTCACCACCAGATGGATGAGGGCGGCGCACCCGAGGGCGGGCGCCACGCCGCGGGTGAAGCCGAGAGGGATGGCGACGGCGGCGACGAAGAGGTACCGGCGCCGGACGAGGAGCAGCAGCGCTCCGGCGACGAGCACGGCCGCCAGTGCCTCGGTGTACGGCTTGAACATCACCGCGGTCGTCGGGTAGAAGCACCAGAGGCAGGCCGCGACGAGCGCGAGGCGGTCGCGTTGCGGCTGGCGGTCCGCGTGCACGCCCGAGCGCAGCACCGCCCAGATGAGGAGCGCCGCGGCACCTCCGAGCACGGCGTTCAGCAGGCCCCCGGCCACCGTGAACGGCAGCCCGGTGACCATGACCACCTTCACGAGGTAGGGATAGAGGGGGTAGAACGCCCACGCGCTGTACGTGACTGCGCCGGTGTCGGCATCGACGGGCAGCTGCACGGGGTAGCCCTCCCGGGCGACCCGCTCGTACCAGACGCCGTCCCACAGCCCGAACATGTCCTGGAGGCCCGGCTCGGTGTGCCCGACCCCGGCAGGGTTCTGGAACCAGGTGGCCGCCACCCAGAGCGCGAGGAGGGACACCACGCGCGAGACGAGGTAGACGACGAGCAGCGTGCGCACGGGGTGGGCGAGCGCCCTCGCGCCGATCGCGTGCCGTCCCGCGGACGTGAAGGGCGTCGGCCGTGCGAGCTCCTCCCGGCGCGACGCCTCAGCCAGCGCCATCCGTCACGCTCCTCACATCCCAGACGTAGACCCCGCCCGTGCGTTCCGGCGCACCGAGCGCGCTGGTGACCGAGGCGAGCAGCACCGGCGCGTCAAGGCGTGCCTCGGGGAGGACGACGGCATCCACCCGACCCGCTCGGAGGTCGGCACGGAACTGCTCGACCTGCTCCCGGTCGGCGGTCCGGGCGATACCGGACTCGGCGATGCCGACGAGCCACTGGGTGAGCGCGGTCGGGGTGGCGCCGTACTGCCCACCGCGCTCCGGCGTCGAGTCCGGACCGACGAAGTAGCCGGCGACGACGGGGAAGCCCCACCGGGCCTCGGCCTGCCACTCCAGGGCACGGGTGTCCGCGACGGCCGTCGGGGGCACGGCGAGCACCGAACCCCCCTCGTCGACGTGGTCGCGCCACGTGCCGTCCGTGAAGAAGGACGGCATCGGGGGGCGGGCGTCGACGACGAGGGGTGTGGGCATGACGGGCAGCAGGACGACCAGCCCGGCCGCCGCGGCGAGCGCCAGACCGGCGCGGGCGTGCCCGGCATACCCGCCGGCTGCGGTGCGGAGCGCCTCGATACCGAGGGCGAGGAGCGCACCGAGCGCCGGCACGGCGACGAGCGCCAGGCGCGTCGGCAACACGTTCTCGACGATGGGCACGTTCTCGAGCAGGGCCCAGGGGCCCGGGATGCCGGTGGGCCGCCCGTTGAGCACGACCTCCTCGCCCAGGGAGAGCCAGCACGCCACGACGACGACGGCAGCCAGCGCGCGCACCACGGGGCGGCGCCAGAGCAGCACCACCACGACGGCCGCAGCCAGGAGCAGCGGGACGCCGAAGAACGAGTTCTCCTCGGTGCGGTTCATCGAGAGCGCGGCGGAGGCCCACGGGTCGGCACCGATGCTGCGGGTGGCCCTGCCCCAGAGCTGGGCGAGGTCGTTCCCCGACGGTGGGTGCCAGATCGAGGAGTAGCTCTGGGGCCCGGCGAACTGCCACCACAGGGGGATCGCGACGATGGCGAGGCAGACCGCGGCTCCGATCGCCAGCCCAGGCAGCAGCCGGCGCAGGTCGAGACGGCCCTGGGCCACGAGGACCACGCCGGCGACGCTCGTCCCGATGGCCGCGAGGAGGAGCGTCTCCTCCCCGATGAACAGCTGCCAGGCCGCCAGCAGGCCCAGCACGACACCGTCGCGGACCCGGTGGTCGCCGTCGACCAGGCGCAGGACGCGGTCGACGAGAACGGGAACGAGGAACTGCGCGACGAAGTTGGGGTGGCCGTTGGCGTGCGAGACGAGGCCGGGGGCGAAGCCGGCGAACCCGGCGCCGAGGGCCGCGGCGAGCGGGTGCACCGGCAGCCACCGCCGGAACAGCCAGAACCAGGCGGATGCCGTGAGCGCCAGTCCGAGCAGCTCGACGAGGAGGAAGGTCAGCTGCGGACCGGCGAGCAGGGTGACCGGCGCCAGCGGAACCCCGAGACCCAGCACCGCGGCGTTCGCCATGAGGTTGACGCCGGTCGGGTAGTTCTGCAGGTCGGTGAAGAGCGGGTTGGAGAAGGTCGCCAGGTTGTGCGCAGTGGCGCCGAAGTACCACTCGAACGCCTGCTGGTCCTGGACGCCCTGGGACAGGTACCCCGTGCGCGGCTGGGCGAGGAGGCCCGAGAACACGAACGCCGCGAGGAGGAGGTAGCCCGCGGGGGCGAGCAGGTCGTACCGGCAGAGTGGGGCGGGGTGTCCGGCAGCCGGCGAGTCGTGCGGACCGGCTGCCGGACCCCGTCGAGGGGGCGGCTCGTCCTCCCGGGCGGGGCCGCGCCCCGGCTCCGCTGAACCTGGCGCTGTCCGGGGCGGGGCCTGCGTGGGTGGCGTGGCGAGCGCCGTGCCGGTCACGGTGCGAGCCGGTGGAGGCGTCGGCTCTCCGCGCAGGGCCGCGATGGCGGTGTCGTGGCGGGCGATGCGGCCCTCCAGAGCGTCGACCACCGCGTCCACCTGGTCCATCCGGTATCCGCGCAGCTGGGGTCGGAAGCCGTCCTCACGGCTGCTCGGCTCCAGCCACCGACCTCTCGGGACCTGATCGTCGCCGTCGTCGCCATCGTCGTCCTCGTGCGAGCCGATCGGCTCCGGACGCGGCCTGGCCAGCAGCCACGCACTGCCCGCGACGACCACCACGGCGAGCAGGGCCAAGCCGACCGCCCACGTCACGGAGCGCTCCCCGGCCGGGTCGGCTGTACGGCATCCTGGTCGTCGTCGGCAGCCCGGGCCAGCACGGCGTCGACGACACGGCCGAAGACGATCGGTCCCACACGGTCTCCGAGACGACGGGTCGGTCCCCGCAGCCCCGGGAGCCACAGCTCCTCGGTCCAGTCGACGAGTGCTCCGTCCGGGTGTTGGGGGTCTGCTCGGACGGTGATGTCCGCCCATCCGCGAAGGAGACGTCCGACCTTGACCAGGCGCAGCCGTCGACCCGGGTCGAGGGCGGTGACGAGCATCCGGTCGGCCACCGCGAGCGGTCCCAGCCGGGTCCAGGCGATGACCTCGGCCCCGAGGACAAGGCGGCCGGCCGGCACCTGCACGTCGGTGAACGGCACGTCGCGTGTGTGCTCGGCCAGGTCGGTCACGGCCGACCAGGCGACCTCCGGCGCGAGGGGGGTGCTCCGGCTGACGGTGAAGGCCATGTCGTCACCCGCCGTCGCTGCGGTTGGGTGACACCGCCGGTGGCACCGCGGTTGACGGCGCCGTGGACGCCTCCGGGGGCATCGGTTCGCGCGAAGGCTGTGAGCGCAGGTCGGACAACGCCCGCTCCCGCTCTGCGAGCTCCTCGCGCAGGGTCTCGAGGTGGGCGTCCACCTCGTCGACCCGGTAGCCCCTCATGGCGGTGTCGAAGCGCACCGCGTCGACGTCGGATGCCGTGGGCTCCTCCGGAAGGCCCGTGTCGGGAGTCGTGTGGACCGCCTCCGCGAGCGGGTCGACCGGGATCCGGCCACTCGCCACGCCGAGCACCGTCACGACGAGCGCGGCAGCGACGAGGGCGAGGATGACGAGGGCGACCACGGGCCGATCCTACGGCGACGACCCGCACTACTCCGGGTACGTGGCTCCGGACGACGGCGGTGCGGTGCCGACATCGGGTGTCGTCCTCGCCCGGGGCGCAGCGGTGTCCGCGGCGACGATCGCCGCCACCGACTCCTCGACGTCGTCGGTGACGGTGAAGAGCTCGAGGTCGACCTCACTGATCGTCCCGGACGCGGCCGCGGTGTCCCGGAGCCAGCTGAGCAGCCCTCCCCAGTAGGACGACCCGAGGAGGACGATGGGAAAGCTCGTCACCTTCTGCGTCTGCACGAGGGTCACCGCCTCGAACAGCTCGTCGAGGGTTCCGAAGCCACCCGGCAGGACGATGAAGCCCTGGGCGTACTTGACGAACATCGTCTTGCGGGCGAAGAAGTAGCGGAAGTTGACACCGAGGTCGACGAACTCGTTGAGGCCCGCCTCGAACGGCAGCTCGATCCCCAGCCCGACCGAGGTGCCCCCCGCAGCGAGGGCGCCCCGGTTGGCGGCCTCCATCGCCCCCGGTCCTCCGCCCGTGATCACGGCGTAGCCGGCCTCGACGAGCGCACGTCCGACCTGCGTGCCGAGCTCGTAGACCGGGTCGTGCGGGTGCGTCCGGGCAGACCCGAACACGCTGACGGCCGGGCCGAGCTCGGCGAGCGCTCCGAACCCCGTGACGAACTCGGACTGGATCCGCATGACCCGCCACGGGTCGGTGTGCACCCAGTCGGCCGAGCCCCGGCTGTCGAGCAGGCGCTGGTCGCTGGTCGAGCCCGGGACCTTCGAGCGGCGCATGACGACCGACCCCTGGTGGTAGTCCCGGTCGGGAACGTGCTCGTCAGCGTTGGTGATGTGGTCACGGTCGGGGACGTGCTCACGGTCTGGGACGTGCTCACGGGCGGGGACGTGCTCACGGTCCGCGATGCGGTGGTCACGGTCGGGAATCGACGGGGAGCCGGAGGTCACGTCCACCGCGCCACTGTATGCCGCTCCCACTCCCCGACCTCGTCTGTCGGCGTGCGGCGACACGCCGCCTCCGGCGGCGTCGGTCGACGATCTGACAGACGAGGTCGGGTGGTCCCGGGGGCGCGTGGTGGCGCCGGTGGCGCACGCCTCGCGGCGGGCGCGGCCCGCGGTCAGCCGAGCCAGCGCAGCAGGGCCGCCTCGCACGCGGTGTACTGCTCGATCGGGCACTGCTCGTCGTCCATGTGCGCGAGGTTCGGGTCACCCGGACCGAAGTTGACCGCAGGCACACCCATCGCAGAGAACCGGGCGACGTCGGTCCAGCCCTGCTTGGCCTCCACCGGCAGCCCCAACGCCTCGACGAACGCCTTGGCGGCCGGCAGGTGCAGACCCGGGCGCGCACCGCCGGCGTTGTCGACCACCTCCACGTCGAAGCCGGAGAAGACGTCGCGAACGTGCGCCTCGGCATCCGCCTCGGTCAGCGACGGTGAGTAGCGGTAGTTCACCGTGACGACGCAGCGGTCCGGGATGACGTTGGTGGCGACGCCGCCCGACACGAGGACCGCGTTGAGCGCCTCACGGAACTCCAGCTCGTCCACCACGAGGGTCTGCGGCTCGTAGGCGACAAGCCGGGAAAGCACGTCGGCAGCGTCATGGATGGCGTTGTGCCCCTTCCACGGACGGGCGGAGTGGGCGGCGATGCCCTTCGTCGTCACCTCGGCACGCAGGGTGCCCTTGCAGCCGCCCTCCACCCGGGCGTCGGTCGGCTCGAGGAGCACGGCGAAGTCGGCATCGGCGATGAGCTCGGGATGCTGCTCCTGGACATGGAGGAGGCCGTTGTAGCGCGAGTCGATCTCCTCGGCCTCGTAGAAGACGAAGGTGATGTCACGGCTCGGCGCGAGCAGCGCCTGGGCGACCCGCAGCATCACCGCGACGCCGCCCTTCATGTCCACCGTCCCCCGCCCCCAGAGCACCTCGCCGCCCTGACCATGGACCCTCCGGGTGGGGATGTTGGCCGGGTCGGTGGTGAGCGGCACCGTGTCGATGTGACCGGCCAGCACGACCCGCTCGGCGCGGCGGAGGGACGTGCGTGCCACCACGGTGTTGCCGATGCGAGCGACGTCGAGGTGCGGAAGACCCGAGACGGCCGCCTCCACGGCGTCGGCAAGAGCCGCCTCCCCAAGGCTGACCGACTCGATGTCGCACACGGCCGCGGTGAGGCTGGTGACGTCGGCGGTGAGGTCGAGATGGGGCGGCGTGGACGGCATACCGGCAGCGTAGTGAGGACCACCGAACGCGCCTCGAGGCGGCGCCCGGCCGCAACGGGTGTCGCCCGGGGCCACCGTAGGCTGGCGCCATGACGGACACCGCCTGGGGCCATGGGCTGCTCACCATCACCGACGACGGGACGGTGCTCGACGCATGGTTCCCCGCGCCGGCGCTCGGGGAGCCGGTGGACGAAGCTCCGCCCGCCGAGCTGGAGGCCCTCGCTGGAGCCGACGACGTGCGCTCTGTCTGCCGCGAGGTGCGGCTCGTCACGGTTGACCTGCGCTCCGCCCCCGCGGACACCGCGGACGCGTACCTCCGCCTGCACCTGCTGTCCCACCGCCTGTGCCCGCCGAACAGCATCGACCTCGGCGGCATCTTCGCCGTGCTGCCCAACGTCGTGTGGACATCTCAGGGGCCCTGTGCCGTCGAGGGGTTCGAGCGCACCCGGGCCCGGATGCGAGCCCGCGGGACGGTGCAGGTGTTCGGCGTCGACAAGTTCCCGCAGATGACGGACTACGTCGTTCCGAGCGGGGTGCGCATCGCCGACGCGGGCCGGGTGCGCCTCGGTGCCCACCTCGCGAGCGGGACGACGGTCATGCACGAGGGGTTCGTCAACTTCAACGCCGGCACCCTCGGCAGCTCCATGGTCGAAGGGCGGATCAGCCAGGGCGTCGTCGTGGGTGACGGGTCCGACATCGGCGGCGGCGCCTCGACGATGGGGACCCTCTCGGGCGGGGGTACGGAACGCGTGAGCATCGGCAAGCGTTGCCTGCTCGGAGCCGAGTCCGGGCTCGGCATCGCGCTCGGGAACGACTGCGTCGTCGAGGCCGGGCTGTACGTCACGGCGGGCACCAAGGTCACCCTCCCGGACGGGACGATCGCCAAGGCGCGCGAGCTGTCGGGGCAGAGCAACCTGCTCTTCCTGCGCAACTCGGTGACCGGCGCCGTCGAGGCGCGTCCCCGCGACGGGCACGGCATCGTGCTCAACTCGGCGCTGCACGCGAACGAGTGACCGCGGGGCGGCCGCCAGCCGGCGCCTGCACCCACCAGACGACGAAGGACATCGACCGTATGCCGCGCACGCCGAAGGGCGCCGTGACCCTCGCCGAGACGCGACCGCGTTCACGCGGCCGGAGGCGGTTCACGCTGCTGCTCGTGCTCGTCCTCCTCGGTGTCGTCGGCGCCGCTGGATACGTCGGCGTCCGTCACCTCATGGTCCTCGTGTCCCGCGAGCAGTGCCGGGTGACCGCCGCGGGGTCCACCTTCCAGTGGGCGCCCGACCAGGCAAGCAACGCGGCCGCTATCACCGCTATCGGTGTGCAGCGAGGCCTGCCGCCCCGCGCGGCGACGATCGCGATCGCGACGGCCATGCAGGAGTCGAAGGTGCGCAACGTGAGGTTCGGCGACCGTGACTCGCTCGGCCTCTTCCAGCAGCGGCCGTCGCAGGGCTGGGGAACCGCGGCGCAGATCCTCGACCCCGAGTACGCGACGAACCGCTTCTACGACGCGCTCGTCAAGGTGGACGGCTACACCGACATGAACATCGCCGAGGCGGCTCAGGCGGTGCAGCGCTCCGCGGCCGGTCAGGCGTACGCCCAGCACGAGGCGCAGGCTCGCGTGACGGCATCCGTGCTGTCGGGGCAGACCCCGGAGGGGATCGGCTGCGCCCTTGAGGACCCGGAGGCCGCCGGTGACCCCGAGGACCTCGTGGCGCTGGTCGACAAGGACTTCGCTGTCCCGGCGCAGCAAGACGGCAGCACGGTGACGGTGCCGGTCGACTCGGAGGAGCTCGCCTGGGCCGTGGGGTCGTGGGCCGTGGCCCGGGCCGCCGACACCGGGGCCCTGCGGGTGGTCGTGGGTGACCGTGAGTGGCGGCGCAGCATGGACGACTCCGCGTTCGAATGGAGCGCCGCGGGCGACGAGTCGGGCGACGCGAGGACCGTGACCATCCACCTCGCCTGACCTCGCTCCCCCTCCCCCCGCCTCCCCGACCTCGTCTGTCGGCGTGCGGCCGACACGCCGGTCAGGCCGCGTCCCTGCCGCGGTCGGACAGACGAAGTGACGGAGCGCAGGTGCAGTCGTCGATCTCCTGGCTGCACGGCCCGCAGACGAGGCGAGCACGAAACGGGCGGCCGGACGGTGTGGCCCGCCGGATGCGTGCCGCCAGGATGTCGGGCCGGTGCAGAGCTTCGGACCCCCACCGCACCACGCCGAGCCCGACCTCCCGAAGCCGGGTGGCGCGTTCCTCGGCCCGGATCAGGCGGTCGGCGACGCCGCGCTCGGACCGGTCCCCGTCGAAGTCCCCCCGGAACTTGCCCTTCCCGTCCGCCTCACCGGCGACCCGCAGCGCCCGCCAGAGCAGGTCGACCCGCCCGATGAGCACCCCGAGCTCGTCGTACACCTCGACCTGAGGCAGAGGGTGGGGCAGGCCCCACCCGTCGAGCCGCGCGACCGAGGAGGACTCCAGGGGCGACTCCCGGCGGCCGTCCACGAGCCCGATGCCGCGGCGCGCAGCCCGGATGCCGGGCCATCGGGCCTGTGTCTTCCTGACGGCGACGAGCTCACCCACGGGGACCCCGCGGCGCACGACAACGTCGGCGATGGCCACCGAGTCGGCGAGCGGTAGGGACCTGAAGCAGTCCACCGCGGTGCGCGCCGGAGTCGTCACCCGCACGCCGTCGCGATCTAGCACATGCCGGGCAGGCAGCCCGCAGCGCAGCACCCTGACCCAGTCGGAGTCGTCGCTCTGTCGAAGGGTGAGCGGAACGGTGAGCTCGGGTCGCGCCGGGATCCGTCGGGGGGCTGGGAGCTCCCACCAGAGTGCCGCACTGACATGGCTGAGCGCCGTCCCGTGGAACGCCGCGCCGGCCGCAAGCGCCAAGGCGAGGGCTCGTGCGCTCTCGCTCGCGGTCGCCCAGCGCACCGCATCGGCATAGTGCCCCGGCGCCACGAGCACGAAGTCGCCCTGGTGGAGCATGCGCTCGAACCTCGCCCGGCCAAGCCCGGACGCCAGCGCAGTCGCTCGAGTGAGGACGAGTGGGAAGGAGTCGAGGTCCACCATGTGGCGACGGTGACGTGCCCGACGGGCGGACGGCATACGGTGCCCGACGCTGTGGACGAGCGATACCGCGCCGCGGCTCTGTGGACAAACGCGGGCCGCGCGCCTTCGCCGGCACCGCCCCACTTCGACTGTCAGAACGTCGGTCCGACACCGCCGATACGGCGTGTCGGCGACACCGTCACAGACGACGTCGGGGAGGCTTTCGGGGAGGCGTGGGGGCGGCGGGGTCTCCGGTCAGCGGTCGGCGACGGGGACGTAGTCCCGCTCGGGCTCGCCGATGTAGACCTGGCGCGGCCGGCCGATCTTCGTCATCGGGTCCTCCATCATCTCGCGCCACTGGGCGATCCAGCCCGGGAGGCGGCCGAGCGCGAAGAGGACGGTGAACATCCGGGTGGGGAAGCCCATCGCCTTGTAGATGAGGCCCGTGTAGAAGTCGACGTTCGGGTACAGCTTGCGCTCGATGAAGTACTCGTCCGCGAGGGCGATCTCCTCGAGGCCCATGGCGATCTCGAGCAGCTGGTCCCCGCCAGAGGTCTTCGCGAGGATGTCGTGCGCGGTGTTCTTGATGATCGCGGCCCGCGGGTCGTAGTTCTTGTAGACCCGGTGCCCGAAGCCCATCAGCCGGACGCCCTCATCCTTGTCCTTGACCTTGGCCATGAACTCCTCGGTGGAGTAGTGCGCCTGCTGGATCCGCTCGAGCATCTCGAGGACGGCCTGGTTCGCCCCACCGTGCAGCGGGCCGAACAGCGCGTTGATGCCGGCCGACACCGACGCGAAGAGGTTCGCCTGCGACGACCCCACCAGACGGACGGTCGACGTCGAGCAGTTCTGCTCGTGGTCGGCGTGCAGCACGAGGAGGAGGTCGACCGCTCGCACCAGGTCGGGGTCGATCTCGTAGTTCGTCGCCGGCACGCCGAACGTCATCCGGAGGAAGTTCTCGACGAGGGTGAGCTCGTTGTCCGGGTAGAGGAACGGCTGGCCGATCGACTTCTTGTACGCGTACGCCGCGATGGTCGGCAGCTTGGCGAGCAGGCGGATCGTCGAGATCTCGACCTGCTGCTGGTCGAACGGGTCGAGGCTGTCCTGGTAGAAGGTCGACAGCGCGGAGACCGCGGAGGACAGCACCGGCATCGGGTGGGCGTCGCGCGGGAACCCCTGGAAGAAGCCCTTGAGGTCCTCGTGGAGCATCGTGTGCTGGCGGATGCGCTCCTCGAACCTCGACAGCTCGGCCGCCGACGGGAGGCCCCCGTAGATGAGGAGGTAGGAGGTCTCGAGGAACGTCGAGTGCTCCGCCAGCTGCTCGATCGGGTAGCCGCGGTAGCGCAGGATCCCCGCATCACCGTCGATGTACGTGATCGCGCTCGTGCAGCTCGCCGTGTTCGTGAACCCGCTGTCGAGTGTCACGTTGCCCGTCTGCTTGAGCAGGGCCGAGATGTCGTAGCCGTTGTTGCCCTCCGTCGCCTCGACGAGGGACAGGTCGAGCTGCTTGCCGGAGGCGGAAAGGGTGGCACCGTCGGTCATGTCAGGGTCCTTCTCGTCGGGCACGGTTCGTTTCGACCCTACCGTCACCCTCGCGGACGCGAACCGGGAGCCGTGCGGCGGTGTCCTGACGGGCAGGACCCAACCGCGCGTCACGCGAGGCGGCGGACGGCCGCCTCGACCCGTTCGTCGGTGGCGGTGAGGGCGATGCGCACGTGCTCCCGGCCTGCGGGCCCGTAGAAGTCGCCGGGAGCGGCGAGGATGCCGCGCGCCGCCAGCCGCTCGAGCGTCGCCCGCCCGTCCTCCCCGGCGGTGGCCCAGATGTATAGCCCCGCCTCCGAGTCGTCGACCCGGAGGCCGAAGCGGCGGACCGCCCGCAGCAGCGCCTCCCGGCGGGCGGCATACCGGGTCTTCTGCTCCGCGACGTGCCGAACGTCCCCGAGCGCCGCCAGCACCGCCCGCTGAACCGGCCAGGGCACCATCATCCCCGCGTGCTTGCGCACCTCGAGGAGCCCGCCGACGAGGCCCGGGTCCCCCGCGACGAACGCACCGCGGTAGCCCGCGAGGTTCGACTGCTTCGACAGCGAGTAGACGCAGAGCAGCCCCTCGTGGGAGCCGCCGGTCACCCGCGGGTCGAGGATCGACGGCGTGGTGGGCGGTTCGCCCGAACCGGCGTCCCGCGGACGCCAGTCGAGCTCGGCGTAGCACTCGTCCGACGCGACCACCACGCCGTGATGGCGGGCCCAGGACACCACCTTGGCCAGGTGCTCGATGCCGAGGACCTTTCCGGTGGGGTTGGCAGGGGTGTTGAGCCACAACAGCTTCGGCGTCGTCGCACCCGTCAGCGGCCCCAGCGCCGTGAGCGCGTCGACCGCGACGGATGTCGCGCCTGCCAGGCGCGCACCGACGTCGTAGGTCGGGTAGGCCACGCGTGGGAAGGCGACGACGTCACCGGCGCCCAGCCCCAGAAGGACCGGAAGCCAGGCGACGAGCTCCTTGGAGCCGATCGTCGGCAGCACGCCGGCGGGGTCGACGTCGGGCACTCCCCGACGGGCGGCGAACCACCCGGACACCGCCTCCCGCAGGTCGGCGGTCCCCCAGGTCAGCGGGTAGCCATGAGCGTCGGATGCCGCCGCGAGCGCCTCCCGCACGACGGCGGGCGTGGGGTCCACGGGGGTCCCGACCGACAGGTCGACGAGGCCGCGACCGGCATCCGGGCCGAGGGACGGGTCCGAGAACGCGCTCGCCCGCTGCCGGAGCGCAGCGAGCGAGTCCCAGGGGAAGTCGGGCAGCTGGTGCACCCGGTCGGGCACCCGTCCGCTACTCGTCGTGCTCCTGCGGGGGGAGGTCGGCGATGATCGGGTGGTCCTTGGGGATGAGGCCGAGCTTGGCCGCGCCGCCGGGGCTGCCGAGGTCGTCGAAGAACTCGACGTTGGCCTTGTAGTACTCGGCCCACTGCTCCGGCACGTCGTCCTCGTAGTAGATCGCCTCCACCGGGCAGACCGGCTCGCACGCCCCGCAGTCCACGCACTCGTCGGGGTGGATGTAGAGACTGCGCTCGCCCTCGTAGATGCAGTCGACGGGACACTCCTCGATGCAGGCCTTGTCCTTGAGGTCCACACAGGGCTGGGCGATCACGTACGTCATGGCGCACATACTATGCGGGCCATGGAGGCACCCACGCCCCGCCCGGACGGTGACCTTCGGGTCGGGTCGAGGGTCGTGGTGCGGCACCGTCTGGACACCCCGGACCCCCTGTCGGGGGCCACTCTCACCGACGTCGTCGGGCAGCTCGTCGCCGCCGACGCGGACGGCCTCGTCGTCCTCACGCGCCACGGCGAGGTCAGGGTCCCGAGGTCACTCGTCACGGCCTCCAAGGAGGTCCCACCCAGGCCGTCGCGGCGCGGCGCGCCTCACCTGGCGTTGTCGGTCGAGGACCTCCAGCGGGTGATGGTCGGCGCCTGGCCGGCGATGGAGACCGAGCGGCTCGGCGACTGGCTGCTGCGGGCGTCCCGCGGTTTCACCAACCGCGCGAACTCCGTCGTCACCGCGGGCAGCCCCGGGATGCCGGTGCCGGCCGCTCTGGACGCCGTCGAGCGCTGGTATGCCGGGCGCGGCCTTCCCCCCAACGTCACCGTGGCCGGACCGGTGAGCCTCGACGTGGCGACGGACCCCGTCGGTGCAGAAACGCTGGCCCGGGGCTATGTCCCCCGGGTGGCCACTCTCGCCCTGACCGCCCCGACGCGTCTCGTGGCGGGTGCCATGACGTCGGCGGTGACCCGCGGAACGGCGACGTCGGGCCTCGGGACTCCGGAGGCGGGCGCGCCCGGGCGGCGCCGGGTGGAGGTCGGCGAGGAGCTCACCGAGGAGTGGTTCACCGCCTACTGCTCGTACCGGCAGGTCGACGTGGTGGCGGCCCACGCGATCCTCACCGGGTCGCCGGTGCAGGTCTTCGGAACAGCGCGGGACGAGCACGGAGGCGTGGTGGGCATCGGCCGTCTCGCAATCTCGGCCGCCTGGGGAGGCGTGGCCGCGATGTGGGTGGCGCCGGAGGCGCGCCGCCGAGGAGTCGCCTCCGCGGTGCTCGTCGCCCTCGCCCGGTCAGCTGCAGAGCGCGGCGTGGCATCGCTTCACCTGCAGGTCGACGCCGACAACACGGACGCCCTCGCCTTCTACGCCGGGCGTGGCTTCGAACGCCACCATGCCTACGTCAACCTCAGCCGGCGCTGACCCGGCCGTGCCTCAGCTCGGTTGCGGGTTGGTGCAGGTGACGTCGTCCTCGGGGCGGTAGGTCGTCGTGTACTTCTCGGTCTTGACGACGGCGCCGTTCTGCTTGAGGATGCGCCCGACGTCGACCGTGAAGCCGGGAACCGGAGCCTGGGGGATGCACTCCGGCCCGTCGTCGACGATCTTCTTCGGTTGGGTGATGTTCCGGCGCGGGCTCTTCGTGGCCTCCACGTCGTACTTCTTCGTCCCGTAGAAGCTCACGGTGATCTGGGTGTCCGTGGCGCTGACCTGGATGAGGACTCCGCCGTCGGTGACGTTGGTGAACTTGTTGTGCAGGTCGGGCCACGAGATCGTCGCCTCCCGGCCCTCCGGGTAGCGCGAGATGTAGTAGTAGTGCGGCGTCCAGGCGTCGAGCTGCATCCCGGAGAAGAAGGCGGCGTTGAAGATGGTCGTCGACACCTGCGAGATGCCGCCACCGTACTGGGTGGCGGCGCGGCCGTCCCGGATGATGCCGGCCTGGATGTAGCCCTTCTCGGGGGTGCGCTGGCCGAGGATGCCGTTCATGCTGAACTGCTCGCCCGGGCGGATGTACGTGCCGTTGATGATGCGAGACGCCAGCTTGATGTTGGACACGCGAGGCTGGCCCGGCTGGTAGTACGTCGTGAAGGACGAGATGCGCCCCTTCGGCAGCGTCGCCTTGGCCCGTGCCGTGGTGAACGTCGGCTCCGTCACCTTCGTCGCCACGGTGGCGGTGCGCTCGCTCCCGCCGATCGCCTTCCACACCTCCGTGCGCAGTGACGCGTCGTCGAGCGCCACGCCGGACACGTGCGGTGCCACGCTCGGCGTCCGACCGGAGAAGGTCACCACGGCGTCCTTGGCCTGCACCTCGGCGCCTGCCTTCTTCGCGGCGGCGTGGAGGATCGCGCTGAGCTTCTTCTCGTCGGCTCGGGGGGTGATCCGACCCGAGGCGTCGGGCTTGAGGACGATGGCGGGGCCGAACTGCTTGGGCGTCACCGTGAAGGACTTCTCGCCTGCCGTGACGGTCACCGGGGCCGAGACGGCGACGTCCGCGAACTCACTGCGGACCCGCGCGAGCTCTCCTGGGGAGACCACCGGTTTGAGCGTCTCGCCGACGACCTCGACCCTGCTCTCCGAGGGCCACCAGCGCCGAACGATGTCCTCGGTGCCCTGGACGTCGGTACGGGTCCCCGTGACCGGCTGCTTCACCGTGACCGCCCCGTTGGCCACCGAGATCGACCCCTCGACCGGCGCGGCGTCGAGCTCACCTCGGGCCTTCTCGAGCGCCGCCGTGAAGACCGCCTCGTCGACGGTCACACTGGCCGGCTCGTCGGTGCCACCGGCCAGGTGGTGCCAGACGGTCACCGGTGAGAGCGAGAACCCCACGAGGCCCTCGAGGGACGCGTCGACGTCGACGGCCAGACCGAGGTCCTTGGCGGAGGTCTCCACCTCCCCCGCGCTCGACGCGAGCACGAGCGGCTCCGCGGCTCGCTCCCGAAGGCTCTGGGTGAGCGTGGCTCGCGCGCTGTCGCGGCTCATCCCGCCGACGTCCACGCCCGCCACGGTCGTGCCTGCCGGCACCCGGCCCCCGAGCCACAGGGCGGCGACCACGTAGAGGGCGAGGAGGGCGAGGACCGCGGCACCCACGACCAGCGGCCAGCGACGCCGGCCTCCCGGTGCGGGCTCCTCCCACTCCGTGTGGTCGTACAGGCTCTGGAGGTGGGTCATGCGATGCTCCCGTAGCGTCCTCTGAAGTGGACCAGTGCTGGGCCCACGGTGTCCGGCAGTGAGATGGAGAGGACCTCTGCGACGACGATCGCATGGTCACCAGCGGCGTGGACGTCGGTCGTCCGGCATTCGAGATGCATGAGTGCCCCGTCGAGCAGCGCCACCCCCGTGAGCTCGCCCCGGTGGTGGGGGGCCCGGTCGAGCTGACCGTGCAGCGGCCGTCCGCGCGTGGCGAACCACTCCGACAACGGCCGCTGGTCGGCGGCGAGCACGCTGGCACCGAACACTCCGGCGTCGATCACGGCGTCGTGCCACCGGGTCTCGTACTCGACGCACACGAGCACGAGGAGAGGTTCGAGGGAGACCGAGGTCAGCGTGTCGGCCGTCATGGCGTGGTCGTGGCCGGCGGCGACCGTGGTGAGGACGCTGACGCCGTCGACGAGCCGGCCCATCGCCTGGCGGAAGCGGGCTGGGCTCAGCGACTCGTCGGTCACACTCCTCCCGCTCACAGTGCTCCCTCGCTCACGGGTCGGCCGGTCGCCGCGTCGAGGCGGGCGTAGCCCTCCCGGCCGGCGAGCCGAGAGACGACGTTGTTGGACAAGGCATACCACCCGTCGCCGACGACGACCTGAGTCTCGTGAAATCTCAGGGCGCGTACCTGCACCGGGACGACCGACGGGTCGACGACGCCGTGGGTGACGACCTCGTCCGGCACGACCGACGACGGATACGGGTCGTCGACAGCGGGGACGACGAGGCCCCGCCCGCTCGGCACGTGCCGGGCGAGCCAGGACCGGTCCTCGACCGCCCACGAGAGGGGCGTGAGCACGGCATACAGCGCGGGCGCGTCGGCCGACCCCGCGACCGCGCGACACGTCGCCTCGTGGGTGCGCACGTGGTCCGGATGCCGGTAGCCCCCGGTCGCGTCGTACGTCACGACGACGTCGGGGCGCACGCTGTCGACCACCGAGCGGATGGCCGCCGCCGCCTCGGCGAGGTCGACACCGGCCCACGCCCGAGGGTGCGACGCGGCGGCCGACCCCGCCATCCCGGAGTCGCGGTAGGACGGGTGCTGACCATCGCCGTCCGCGCCGAGCAGGTGGTGGGTCACCCCGAGCACCTCCATGGCACGACGCAGCTCCTCGCGCCGGTGGGCAGCCAGCGGGTCCCCCTCGGCGCCCTCGAGGTGCCCGAGCTGCGCCGGGATGACCTCGCCCTCCTCGCCCAGGGTGCAGGTGAGGACATGGACGTCGTCGCCGCGAGCGACGTGGTGGGCGAGCGCCACCCCCGTGGCGAGCGTCTCGTCGTCGGGGTGGGCATGCACGAAGAGCAGCCGAGGCGCGCGCCCCGGCAGCTGGAGACCCTCGGCCAGGCCCTTCACAGGACGACCGCGATGTCGGCGAACTCGACGACGCCGCCGTTCACCGTGTTCGCGGAGAGGTTGCGGACGTCGGAGCCTGCCACGTAGAGCGCCCTGCGCTCGGCGAGGGCGATGTACGCGCCGCGCTCGAGCAGCGAGGCGTCGACCTCACTCCACGCCTTCTCGCGCGCAGCCCGGTCCGGTGTCGCCTGGATCTTCGCCATCTGGGCGTCGAGCTTCGGGTCGGTCCAGTAGCCGTAGTCGCGCCCGGGCCCGGCGCTGGTGATGTTGATCGAGCTGTCGAAGAGCGGCGGGAGCACGGTGGAGGCCGACGCCCAGGCGGGCGCCCAGTTGGACCAGAAGACGTCGACCTGGGCGGCGATCCTGGGATCACTGATGGCCGTGAAGTAGTCGTCGGTGATTGGGCGGGTCTTCGGCTCGAACCCGGCGAGCCGCCAGCCGGCGACGAGGGCGGCGATCGCCTTGTCGGACGTGGGGGTCGACCGGTAGGCGATGGTGAAGCTCACCGGCTCCTTGAGCCGGGCCTCGGCGAGGAGCGCCTTGGCGCGTCCGGGGTCACCCTTGGTGCCGGCACCGATGGGGTCGGCGTCGTGCGCGGCGGGGAGGGATCCCGGGATGAGCGAGAGCGCGGGGTCGGCTGCGGTCGCCCCCCCGATCGCGGTGACGTAGGCATCGCGGTTGGTCGCAGCCGCAAGGGCACGGCGGACCGTCTCGTTCTTGAACACCGGGCTCTTGGTGTTCGGGACGAGGTAGTCGACCACACCCGTCCGGGGGTTCACCGACCGCTCCCGAAGGCCTTGGACGGCAGTGATGTGCTGCTGGATCGCCGGCGGTGCCGACCCCAGGGACACGCTGAGCCGGCCGGAGTCGCCGTCGGCCATGACCTGCTGGGCGACCGCCTGGGTGTCGAGGCCCTCCTGGTAGCGGATCTCGTCAGGATGGGCGCGACGCACCGGGTCGCTCGCCCTGTTCCAGTGCGGGTTGCGGACGAACGTCCCGCCCTCACCAGCCACCCACGTCCCCCGGAGCATGTACGGACCGGCGGAGAAGATGTCGTAGCCGCCGTCCTTGCCACGGTCCGCCGACTTCTTCACCGGCCCGAAGGCCGGCTGGCTGACGAGCTCGTTGAAGTCGCTGAGCGGCGAGCTCAGGAGGAACGTGATCGTGCTGCCCCGGCACGAGACGGCCTTGTCGAAGGCGGCCTGTGCCTTCTTGGCGGCGGGTCCGGTGGCGTAGGGCCCCGGGTAGGTGCTCCGGCCGTCCATCTGCCGCGGGATGGCGAGGACGGCGAGTGCGTCGGTGGGGCCGCCGGCCACGACGTCGGTGGCGAAGGTGCGCGAGACGCCGTACGCGACATCGGCACAGGTCACCGGAGTGCCGTCCTGCCATCGGACGCCGTCACGGATGGTGAAGGACCAGGACCGCATGTCCTTGCTCGGCCGGCCGGTGTCCGTCGCGAGGTCCCCGACGAGCCGGGCCTGGGCGTCTGGATCGGTGCTGGGGGCGTATGCCGTCAGCGTCCGGGCGAACACCCGGCCCGCGAAGGCCATGTCGTCGCGCGAGGCGATGCGCTGGGGGTCCCAGGTCACGACGGGACCGAGGGCGAGGGCGTGCAGGGTGCCGCCGTCGACGTCGACGCGGTCACCGACGACCGAGGTGGGGGTGGCCTTCTCGGGGTCGGCCGGAGCGGTGCCGCCGAAGTACACCACGCCGGCCACGGCGAGCGAGGCGACGAGGAGCGTGCCGAGCACCATCATCAGCAGGCGGTGACGTCGGCGACCTCCATGGCGGACGTCGCGGCGGCTCGTCCTGCCCACCTGGGTCCCGCCGGTACCTCCGTCGCGGTCGTGGGCAGCACCTCGTCTCCCGACCCGGGAGGTGCCCTGGTCCCGGGTCGCGCGCCTGGTCGTGCTCGCCCTGGTCGCGCCTGCCCTGGTCGCGCCGCCAGACCTTCCCGAGCGGCTGGCGCGCGTCTCCCCGCCGTCGCTCGCGGGCCGGGCGGCGCGGGCCTCGCTGACGGGCTTGGCGGCGCGGGCCTCGTTGCTGGCCCGGCCGGCGCGACCCTCGGTGGTCGACCGGGCGCCGCGACCGTCGCTCGCGGCCCGGCGCCGACGGCTGGCCCGGCTGGCACGGTTGGCGCGGCTCGCCCGCGTCTCCAGGGTCGGCTCCGAGCTCGGCTCGGGGGTGACCGAGCCGGGGTCCCTCTCCACCACGTGCGGCTCAGCCCTTCCTCGCGCGGGCCGCGGCGCGGGCGCGCAGGGTCTGGTCGAGCTCCACCTTGCGGATCCGGATGCCCTCCGGGGTCACCTCGACGCACTCGTCCTCGCGGCAGAACTCCAGGGACTGCTCCAGGGAGAGGCTGCGCGGCGGGGCCAGCCGCTCGAGGATGTCCGCACCGGCCGAGCGCACGTTCGTCAGCTTCTTCTCCTTGGTGATGTTGACGTCCATGTCGTCCGCCCGGGAGTTCTCGCCGATGATCATGCCCTCGTAGACCTCGGTCGTCGCCGGGACGAAGAGGCTGCCGCGCTCCTGGATGTTCGCCATCGCATAGGCGGTCGCCACGCCGGACCGGTCGGCGACGAGCGAGCCGCTCACCCGGGTCGAGATGTCGCCGAACCACCGTTCGTACCCCTCGAAGACGTGGTGCGCGATGCCCGTCCCCCGGGTCTCGGTGAGGAACTGCGTCCGGAACCCGATGAGCCCACGCGAGGGCACGAGGAACTCCATGCGCACCCACCCGGTCCCGTGGTTCGTCATCTGCTCCATGCGTCCCTTGCGCACTGCCAGCAGCTGCGTGATCGCTCCGAGGTACTCCTCGGGGCTGTCGATGGTGAGGCGCTCCACCGGCTCGTGGAGCGCGCCGTCGACGGTGCGGGTCACGACCTCGGGCTTCCCCACGGTCAGCTCGTAACCCTCCCGGCGCATCTGCTCCACGAGGATCGCGAGGGCCAGCTCCCCCCGGCCCTGGACCTCCCACGCGTCCGGACGCTCCGTCGGCAGCACGCGCATCGACACGTTGCCGACGAGCTCCCGGTCCAGGCGCTCCTTGACGAGCCGGGCGGTCACCTTGGCGCCCTTGACCCGGCCGGCCAGGGGGCTCGTGTTGATGCCGATCGTCATGGAGATCGCCGGCTCGTCCACCGTGATGAGCGGCAGCGCTCGCGGGTCGTCGGCGTCGGCCAGAGTCTCGCCGATGGTGATCTCGGGGATGCCAGCCACCGCGATGATGTCCCCCGGACCGGCCTGCTCGGCGGGGCGACGCTCGAGGGCGTCGGTCATGAGGAGCTCGGTGATCTTCACGCGCTCCACGGCGCCGTTGCGGCGGCACCAGGCGACCTGCTGGCCCTTGCGGATGGTGCCGTTGTGCACGCGCAGGAGGGCGAGGCGCCCGAGGAAGTTCGAGGCGTCGAGGTTGGTCACGTGGGCCTGGAACGGCGCCTCCGGGTCGTAGGACGGCGCGGGGATCGTCTCGATGATCGTGCGGAACAACGGCTCGAGGTCGTCGCCGTCGGGCAGCCCGCCGTCGGCGGGGCGGGTCATCGACGCTCGACCGACCTTCGCCGACGCGTACACGATGGGGAACTCCAGCTGGTCCTGGTGGTGCTCGACGTCCTCGAGCAGGTCCATGAAGAGCTCATACACCTCGTCGACGACCTCGCCGATCCGGGCGTCGGGGCGGTCCACCTTGTTGATGCAGAGGACGACGGGCATGGCGGCGGCGAGGGCCTTGCGGAGGACGAATCGGGTCTGGGGCAGCGGCCCCTCACTGGCGTCGACGAGCAGGACGACCCCGTCGACCATGGAGAGCCCGCGCTCCACCTCTCCGCCGAAGTCGGCGTGGCCGGGGGTGTCGATGATGTTGATCGTCATGCCGTCGGCGAGACCGGCATCCAGGGCCGCCTTGCCGGCATACCTGACGGCCGTGTTCTTGGCGAGGATGGTGATGCCCTTCTCGCGCTCGAGGTCACCACTGTCCATCGCGCGCTCCGCGATGTGGTCGTGCTCCCCGAACGCCCCGGACTGCCAGAGCATCTTGTCGACCAGAGTGGTCTTGCCGTGGTCGACGTGGGCGACGATGGCGACGTTGCGGAGATCGTCACGACGGGACACAGGCATACCCGTCAGTCTCTCAAACCTTGCGGCCCTGACCCAATCGGTGTAGTGCCCCCCGGTCTCCGTCCGGCGCCGTCCGGGCGGCGGGTCTCACTTGGATAACCAATCGACATCGGCGTGTTCCGGGCGCGATTTTGCCGTTATGGTCGCCCGCAGCGGTCGAAGGTGCGGCCTTCCGGGCACGTCGCCGGACCGTTGTTACTCGGGCGCCCGCTCCGGACGCCGCGAGCGTTCGCACACCAAGCGAGGTTTATCGATGATGCTCAAGCGGAAGGTGCCGATCGCCCTCATGGCGGCGGCTGCCCTCACCGTGACCGCCTGCGCGGAGTCCGACCGGGACTCGGGAGACACCGACACCGGGACGGCAGCCGCCAGCGATCTCAAGGACACGTTCACGTTCGGGGCGGCAGGGGCTCCGGAGCTCTTCGACCCGTTCTACGCGACGGACGGCGAGACCTTCCGGGTGACCCGGCAGATCCACCAGGGCCTGCTCGGCGTCAAGCCGGGCTCGGCCGACGTCCAGCCCGAGCTGGCCGAGAGCTGGGAGCCGTCGGCCGACGGCCTCAGCTGGACCTTCAAGCTCAAGCAGGGCGTGAAGTTCTCCGACGGCGAGCCGTTCAACGCCGAGGCGGTCTGCGCGAACTTCACCCGCATGTTCGAGCAGAAGGGTGCGGGTCAGACCGCGGCCGAGTACTGGGGCTACTTCTTCGGGTCGTTCAGCGACAAGCCCGAGGGTTCCCTCTACAAGTCGTGCCAGGCGCAGGACGAGTCGACCGCGGTCGTCCAGATCACCCGCACGACGTCCAGCTTCCCGACGATCCTGTCCCTCGACTCCTTCTCGATGCAGTCGCCGAAGGCGCTCCAGGCCGGTGACGCCAACAACGTCGTCGCGCAGGGCGAGGGCTTCAAGTTCCCGGAGTACGCGTTGAACCCGGTGGGAGTCGGACCGTACAAGCTCGAGAAGTACGACGAGGCGAACAAGACCGTCACCCTCGTGGCCAACGACACCTACTACGGCGACCCGCCGAAGACGAAGACCATCGTCTTCAAGATCATCGCCGACGAGAGCACCCGTCGCCAGGAGCTCCAGGCCGGGTCCATCGACGGCTACGACCTGCCCAACCCCGTGGACTGGAAGGGCCTGGAGGACGAGGGCAACAAGGTCGAGGTCCGTCCCGCCTTCAACATCCTCTACATGGGCCTGAACCCGAAGAAGAACGCGCAGCTCAAGGACCTCAAGGTCCGCCAGGCCCTGTACCACGCACTCAACCGTGACCAGATGGTGACGTCGCAGCTGCCCGAGGGTGCCAAGGTGGCCTCACAGTTCATGCCCGACACCGTGAGCGGCTACAACGACCAGCTCCAGCCGTACCCGTACGACCCGGAGAAGGCCAAGGCCCTGCTCAAGGAGGCGGGCGCCGAGGGGATGACCCTCCAGTTCGCCTACCCGACCGAGGTGAGCCGTCCGTACATGCCGGACCCGCAGAAGATCCACGACGCCTTCAAGAAGGACCTCGAGGCGGTCGGCATCAAGGTCGAGGTCGTCAACAAGCCGTGGAACGGCGGCTACCTGGACGACGTCAACGTCGGGAAGTACGACGCGTTCCTCCTCGGCTGGACCGGCGACTACAACGCCGCCGACAACTTCGTCGGCACGTTCTTCGCCAACCTCGAGGAGAACGACTTCCAGACGATCGCCATGCCCTGGGGCAAGACGCTGGCCGATGACCTCAAGAAGGCGGACGCCATCGTCGACGAGGGCGAGCGCGAGGCGGCCTACCAGAAGATCAACCAGCAGATCGCCGAGGAGTACCTCCCCGGCCTGCCGATCAGCCACTCCCCGCCGGCGCTGGTGACCAGTGCCAAGGTGAGCGGTCTGGTGGCGAGCCCGCTGACGGCAGAGACGTTCGACACCGTCACGGTCGCCGAGTGACCTTCGGGGGCCACGGCCCCCGATGATCACGGGCAACACGCCCGGTGGCCGCCTCCGACCCACTAGGGTCCGAGGCGGCCACCGACGTCTCACGGAGTCCCAAGGAGCCCCTCGTGGCGAGATTCATCGTCCGGCGCGTCATCCAGATGATCGGGGTCGTCTTCGTCCTCTCCCTCCTCCTGTTCGTCTGGCTCCGTTCGCTTCCCGGTGGCACGGTGTCCGCGATCCTCGGCGAACGGGCCACCCCGGCGACGCGTGAGGCGCTCACCAAGGCGCTCGGTCTCGACCAGCCCATCCACGTCCAGTACCTCCGGTTCCTCCAGCGGGCGGCCGAGGGGAACTTCGGCGCCTCCACCGGGGTCCTCCCGGGCCGGGACGCCTTCGACGTCTTCCTCGCCCGGCTGCCCGCAACCATCGAGCTGACCATCACGGCGATGATCATCGCCGTCATCCTCGCGATCCCGCTGGGCTACATCGCGGCGCGTCGGCACCACTCGCCGATCGACAACGGTGCGGTGGTCCTGTCCCTCATCGGCGTGGCCGTTCCTGTCTTCTTCCTCGCCTTCCTCCTCAAGTACTGGTTCGCGATCGAGTACCCGATCTTCCCCGTGTCCGGTCGCCAGGACCCCTCGCTCGGGTGCACCCGCGTCACCGGCTTCTTCGTCCTCGACGGCCTCATGACGCGTGAGTACGACTGTGCGACGGACGCCCTCCGGCACCTCGTCCTGCCCGCGGTCGCGCTGGCGACCATCCCCTTCGCGGTGATCTTCCGGATCACCCGAGCCTCCGTTCTCGACGTGCTCGACGAGGACTACGTGCGGACGGCGGAGTCCAAGGGCCTCACGAGCCGGGTCATCCGCGGCCGTCACGTCATGCGCAACGCCCTCCTCCCGGTCGTCACGACCGTCGGGCTCCAGATCGGTGGCCTGCTCGCCGGTGCCGTCCTCACCGAGCGCGTCTTCAACTGGGGAGGGATCGGCGAGGCCCTCGCGCTGTCCTACGAGCGGCGGGACTACGCCGTGCTGCAAGTGCTGATCCTCGCCGCCTGCTCCATCTACGTCATCGTCAACCTCCTCGTCGACATCTCCTATGCCGTCATCGACCCGAGGGTGCGCACCCGATGAGCTCGTTCAACCCGTTGAGCCGCCGGAAGGAGCGGATCGACGCCCTCGCCGCCTCGACCGCCTACCCGCGCGAGCACGGCGGCACGTCCGGCTCCTCTGCGGTCGCGGTCGACGACGCCGGCTCCGTCGACGAGGCACCCGGCGTCTCCCTGATCGCGAGCGCCTGGCGGCGGCTTCGGCGCAACCCGGTGTTCCTCGTGGGTGCCGCCATCACGTTCCTCTTCATCCTCCTGGCCGTTGTCTCGCCGTTGATCGCGCCCCACGAGCCGGACGCCCGGCTGCTCCTTGACCAGGTGCGCCAGCAGACCAACCCCATCCCGGCGCCGCAGGAGGGTTTCCCGCTCGGTGGCGACGACCGGGGGCGCGACCTGCTCTCCCGCCTGCTCATCGGGAGCCAGCAGACCCTCCTCGTGGGTGTGCTCGCCACCGCACTCGGTCTGATCGGCGGCCTCGTGCTGGGGACGCTGGCCGGCGCGCTCGGCGGGGGCGTCGACGCGGCGGTCATGCGCGCGGTCGACGTCCTGCTCTCCATCCCCTCACTGCTCCTCGCCATGTCCATCGCCGCGCTCGCGAGCCGGCCGAGCCAGTGGACGGTCATCGTCGCGATCGCGGTCACCCAGGTGCCGGTGTTCGCGCGGCTGCTGCGCGGCTCCATGCTGGCCGAGCGTGCGAGCGACCACGTCCTCGCCGCCCGGGCCCTCGGTGTCCGCCAACAGGCGGTCGTCTTCCGCCACATGCTGCCCAACTCCGTCGGACCGGTGATCGTGCAGACCACGCTGGTGCTCGCGACGGCCATCATCGACGCCGCCGCCCTGTCGTTCCTCGGGCTCGGGAACCCGGACGACAGCAGGCCCGAGTGGGGCCAGATGCTCGGCGCGTCGACAAAGTTCATCTACGACCATCCCCACCTCGCCGTGTACCCGGCGCTGTGCATCATCTTCGTCGCGCTGGGTTTCACCCTCATGGGCGAGTCGCTGCGCGAGGCCCTCGACCCGAAGACCAGGAGGTGAGGTGCGGATGACCGCCACGGCCACACCGCCGCCGGTCTCGGCACACGGCGAGCAGCCGCTCCTGTCGGTACGTGACCTGCGGGTCACCTTCACCCGCCACGGGGAGCAGCCGTTCGCCGCCGTGGACGGCGTGAGCTTCGACGTCCGCCCCGGGCAGACGGTCGGTCTCGTCGGCGAGTCCGGCTGCGGCAAGTCGGTCACCTCGCTGGCGATCATGGGTCTGCTCCCGCGGCGCGGCAACCGGGTCGAGGGAACGGCGTCCTTCGACGGGACCAACCTCCTGGACCTCGACCAGGGTGCGATGCGCGACCGCCGTGGCCGGGACATCGCGATGATCTTCCAGGACCCGTTGTCCTCGCTGAACCCCGTGGTGCCCGTTGGCCTCCAGGTCACCGAGGTGCTCGAACGGCACCGGGGCATGTCGCGCAAGGCCGCCCGCCCCCTGGCCCGCGACCTGCTCAACCGGGTCGGGATCCCGGATCCCGACCGTCGGCTCAAGGACTACCCGCACCAGATGAGTGGCGGGATGCGCCAGCGCGCGCTCATCGCCATGGCGCTCGCCTGCGCACCTCGCCTGCTCATCGCCGACGAGCCGACGACGGCGCTCGACGTCACGATCCAGGCCCAGATCCTCGCCCTGCTCAAGGAGCTGGTCCAGGAGAGCGGCACGGCGCTCGTCATGATCACGCACGACCTCGGCGTCGTCGCAGGACTCTGCGACGAGGTCAACGTGCTGTATGCCGGCCGCATCGTCGAGCGTGGGCGCCGTCACGAGCTCTTCGCCGACCCACGGCACCCGTACACCCACGGCCTGCTGAGCTCCATCCCTCGACTGGACGCGCCCCGTGGTGAGCGGCTCACGCCGATCCCGGGATCGGTCTCCGACAACCTCCCGTGGGACCATGCGTGCGCCTTCGCGCCGCGGTGCCCGAACGCCATCGACGTCTGCACCGAGGTCACGCCCGCCCTCGAGGAGTCCGCGACGAGGGCCCTGCGCTGCCACAACCCGGTGAGGTGACGAGATGACCGAGACCGCCACGAGCGCGCGCCCGCCCGCCGGAGGGGACGACGAGGTCCTCGTCGACGTGCGGGGTGTCAAGGTGCATTTCCCGATCAAGCGCGGAGTCATCTTCGACAAGGTCATCGGCTACGTGTACGCCGTGGACGGGGTGGACCTGCAGATCCGGCGTGGCGAGACCTATGGGCTCGTCGGCGAGTCCGGGTGTGGCAAGTCGACCCTCGGCAAGGCCATCCTCAACCTCGAGCCGCCAACCGCCGGAAGTGTGCTCTTCGACGGCACCGACATCGCCTCGCTCAAAGGTGAGGAGCTGCGCCGGAAGCGCAAGGACATCCAGATGGTCTTCCAGGACCCGATGAGCAGCCTGGACCCCCGGCAGTCGGTGGAGTCGCTCCTCGTCGAGGGCATGCGGGCGCACGGCCTCGACGCCGACGGGCCGTCGACGGCGAGGCGGCTCCGTGAGCTGCTGGCGGCCGTCGGGCTCCCCGCGGCGGCGCTCAGGAAGTACCCGCACGAGTTCTCCGGGGGCCAGCGGCAGCGCATCGGGATCGCTCGCGCGCTCTCCGTCGAGCCCAAGCTCATCGTCGCGGACGAGCCGGTCAGCGCGCTCGACGTGTCGGTGCAGGCCCAGGTCATCAACCTGCTCGAGGAGCTCCAGGACGAGTTCCACCTGACCTATCTCGTCGTCGCGCACGACCTGGCCGTCGTGCGCCACATCAGCGACCGGATCGGCGTCATGTACCTCGGCGGCCTCGTCGAGGAGGCGACGGCCGACGACCTCTACGCGCTCCCGCTCCACCCATACACGCGCGCCCTGCTGTCCGCGGTTCCCGTGCCGGACCCGACGGTCGAGGACACCAGGGAGCAGATCCTGCTCACCGGCGACCTCCCGTCTCCCTCGAACCCTCCTGCCGGATGCCGGTTCCACACCCGCTGCCCCTGGCGCCAGCCGACTCGATGTGACGACGAGCGACCGGCACTGCGCACCGTCGGGATCGCCGGGGTCCCCGCCGGCCACCGGGTCGCCTGCCACTGGGCCGAGCAGATCGAGAGCGGGGAGCTGAAGCCGCACGCAGTCACCCCCGAGATGATCGAGCAGGTGGACACGAGCTCCGACCACGAGGACTTCATCGGGCCTGCGTCCGTCACCGAGGCCCTCTGAGCCGCACGAGCCGTTCCCGGCATACCGAGGAGCCGTTCCCGGCATACCGACGGTTGGTGCGGTCGCCGGGCGCGGACGTCCGGGGCGGCGTGGACCACAATGGACCCATGAGCCGACTCCTGAGCGACGACGAGGTGACCACCCAGCTGCGTGGGCTGACCGGCTGGACGCGACAGGGCGACGTGCTCGTCGCGACCGTGGAGGCCCAGGACTTCCCGGCCGCCATCCGGATCGTGACGGCGGTCGCCGACGAGGCCGAGCAGATGAACCACCACCCCGACATCGACATCCGCTGGCGCACCACCCGCTGGTCGCTCACCACCCACGACGCCGGCGGGCTCACCCAGCTCGACATCGAGCTCGCGCACCGGATCTCCGCTGCCGCCGAGGCCGAGGGGGCGACGGTCGGTGCCTGACCACGTCAGCGTCCCCGGGCACGTCGAGGCGCACACCGGGTCCTACGCCGGGCGGCTGAACTGGCTGCGGGCCGGGGTGCTGGGTGCCAACGACGGCATCGTCTCGACGGCCGGCCTCGTCATCGGCGTGGCGGCAGCCACCTCCGACCGCGCACTCCTGCTCACTGCGGGACTGGCCGGCCTCGCCGCCGGCGCGATGAGCATGGCGGTCGGTGAGTACGTCTCGGTGAGCACCCAACGTGACTCGGAGCAGGCCCTCATCGCCAAGGAGATCCGTGAGCTGCACGAGGAGCCCGAGGCCGAGCTCGCCGAGCTCGCGGGGATCTACCGTGGGAAGGGCCTCTCCCCGCGCCTCGCGCAGCAGGTCGCCGAGGAGCTCACCGCCCACGACGCCCTCGGCGCCCACGCAGAGGTGGAGCTCGGGATCGACCCTGAGAACCTCACCAACCCCTGGCACGCCGCCTGGGCCTCGATGGCGGCCTTCACGGTCGGTGCCCTGATCCCGCTACTCGCCATCGTCCTGCCACCGCTCGGCTGGCGGGTGCCCGTCACCGTGGCCGCGGTGGTCCTCGCGCTGGCCGGGACGGGGTGGCTCAGCGCGCGGCTCGGTGACGCCGATGCCGGCCGCGCAACCGTGCGTGTCGTCATCGGTGGTCTGCTCGCCATGGCCGTCACCTACGCGATCGGTGCCGCGGTCGGCACCCGCGTGGCATGAGCACCGGTCCTCGCCTCCTCGTCGTCCAGCACGAGCCGGACGCACCCGTCGGGTGGCTCGGCGAGTGGTGGAGCGACCTCGGAGTGACGCTGACCGTGGTGCGTGCCGACCGGGGGCAGCGCGTGTCCGAGGGGCTGCACGGGCACGACGGTCTCGTCGTCCTCGGTGGGGCGATGGGGTGCTCCGACGACGCCCTGGCACCGTGGCTCCCCGCAACGCGACGGCTGCTGGCCCACGCGGTGGCCACCGGAGTGCCGACCCTCGGCGTGTGCCTCGGCCACCAGCTCGCCGCCGTCGCCCTGCGGGGGGCGGTGACGCGCAACCCGTCCGGACGGACCGTCGGGCTGGTGCCCGTCCGGCTCACGGCGGCGGGCGCGGACGACCCCCTGCTCTCCGGCCTGGACGGGCTGCCGGCCGTGCACTACAACGACGACGTGGTGCTCGGGCTCCCGGACGGCGCTGAGGTGCTCGCCACCCTCCCGGACGGCCGCCCCCAGGCGCTGCGCCTCGGGCCTGCCGCCTGGGGCGTGCAGTTCCATCCCGAGACGTCACCCGAGATCTTCGGCACGTGGCTGCGATGGGACTCCCCCGACGGTCTCACGCCCGAGCAGGAGGACCTCCTCGACTCCGTCACCGGCGCTCGGGAGGTGCTGCGGGCTGCCTGGCGGCCACTCGCCGAGCGTTTCGCCGCGATCACCGCCCGGAGCTCCGTTCCCGGCCGTGCGGCGCCGGTCACGTCCTGAGCAGTTCCCCTCCGGGGCGGGCGTAGCATCGGCTGCGGCGGGTCCCGCACCCCGCGGTGGACCCAGCCGCCACGGAGATCGCCATGACTGCACCGACCTCGGCCTCCCCCCGCGAACGGGTGGTCATCCTGGGCGCCGCCGGCCGCGACTTCCATGACTTCAACCTCCTGTACCGGGACGACCCCACGGTCGAGGTCGTGGCGTTCACGGCGGCCCAGATTCCTGACATCGACGGGCGCACGTACCCCCCGGCGCTGGCCGGCAGCCTGTATCCCCGGGGCATCCGGATCGTCGACGAGTCGGCCCTCGAGGACCTCGTCGCCGCGGAGCGCGTCGACACGGTGGTGCTGGCGTACTCCGACCTCGCCCACACCCAGGTCATGCACCTGGCCTCGCGCGCGATCGCTGCGGGGGCCGACGTCGTCCTCCCCGGGGCACGCCGCACGATGCTTCGCTCCCGCCGGCCGGTCGTCGCGGTGACCGCCGTGAGGACCGGCGTGGGGAAGAGCCAGACGACCCGGTACGTCGCCCGGCTGCTGCGAGGGATGGGGCTGCGGGTCGTCGCCGTGCGTCACCCCATGCCCTACGGCGACCTCGCCGCGCAGGCGTGCCAGCGCTTCGAGACGCTGGCGGACCTCGAACGCCACCACTGCACGATCGAGGAGCGGGAGGAGTACGAGCCGCACATCGAGGCGGGGTGCGTCGTGTACGCGGGCGTCGACTACGGTCGGATCCTCCGCGAGGCCGAGACCGAAGCCGACGTCGTGCTCTGGGACGGCGGCAACAACGACCTGCCGTTCTACGCACCAGACCTGCACCTCGTGCTCGTCGACCCCCTGCGTCCCGGGGACGAGGCGGCATACCACCCGGGGGAGGCCAACGTGCGGATGGCGGACCTCGTCCTCGTCGCCAAGTGCGACTCCGCGCCGCTCGCGGACGTCGAGGCCGTCGAGGCGTCCGTGCGCCGCCTCAATCCCACCGCCGACGTGCTGCGCTGCGACAGCCCGGTGACACTGGACGACGTCGCTGCCGTGGCTGGCCGACGGGTCGTCGTCGTCGAGGACGGGCCAACGCTGACCCACGGCTCGATGAGCTTCGGCGCGGGTGTCGTCGGCGCACGAGCAGCCGGTGCCGCGTCGCTCGTCGACCCCGCGCCCTATGCCGTGGGGTCGCTCCTCACGACGTTCGCGGCATACCCCAACGCGCGTGGCGTCCTCCCCGCAATGGGCTACGGCGAAAGCCAGACCCGCGACCTCGAGGCGACGATCCGGGCCATGGTGGAGGCCGGCGTCGTCGACGTCGTCGTGTCCGGCACGCCGGTCGACCTGACCCAGGTGCTCACCGTGGACGTGCCCGTGGTGCGGGCTCGGTACGAGCTGCGTGAGCAGGTGCCCGGCCACCTGGAAGCAGCCCTTCGCCGGGTGGTCGCCGCCCCCGCTGCGGTGGGCTGAGGACCGCTCGAGGCGTCGTCAGTCGGCCGACCTCTCGCCGCGCAGGGCGGCGAACAGCACCGGCGCCAGGTCGGCCTCTCGCACCTCCTCGAGCGACACGGGGCGTCCGTCGGGACCGCTCAGCGGGATGCGCCAGTTGGGATACTCGTCGTCGGTCCCCGGCTGGTTGACGGCCCGTCGGTCGCCGACGACGTCGGCGAGGGCCACGGCCAGCATCCGGCTCGGCGTCAACGCCATCCAGCGGTGGAGCGCCTCGACCACCGCGCTGACTCCGGCCCCGGGGTCGAGGAGTCCGCGCTCCACGCACGCCTCGCGGAGGCGGCGGATGGAGGCCTCCTCGTGAGCCCGCTCCTCGGCGACGGGACGGGTGAGGAGCCCCAGGTGCTCACGCACCGTGACGTGCTCCAGCGACAGGTACCCCGCCGAAGGCGGGAGGTCGTGCGTCGTCACCGTCGACAGGCACAGCTCGCGGTAGCGCTCCGGGGGCTTCGGCCGGTCCTCCTCCCACTCGAACCACAGGATCGAGGTCCCGACGAGCCCTCGCTCGCTCATGTCGTCGCGCACGTGCGGCGCCACGACGCCGAGGTCCTCCCCGATGACCACGGCACCCGCCCGCTCCGCCTCCAGCACGAGGATGCCGAGGAGGGCCTCGTGGTCGTAGTGGACATAGGTGCCCTCCGCGGGGGTGCAGCCGGCGGGTATCCACCAGAGCCGGAAGAGGCCGATGATGTGGTCGACCCGGATGCCGCCGGAGTCCCGGAGGATCGTGCGCACCATGTCGCGGAACGGGGCGTAGCCGAGCTCAGCGAGGCGGTCTGGACGCCAGGGCGGCTGGCTCCAGTCCTGACCCAGCTGGTTGAACTGGTCCGGCGGAGCACCCACCGTCACGCCACGAGCGAGGGCGTCACCGAGGCCCCATGCGTCGGCTCCCGTCGGGTGCACACCGACGGCGAGGTCGTGGACGATGCCGAGAGGCATCCCCGCGCTCCGGGCCTCCTGCTGCACGGTGGCCAGCTGCTGCTCGAGCAGCCACTGCAGCCACCGGTGGAAGTCGACGTCGTCGGCGTGGTCGTGGCGGAACGTCGCGACGGCAGCGTCGCGCGGGTCCCGCAGCTCCACCGGCCAGCCGGTCCAGGGCAGTCCGTGCACCTCGGCGAGCGCGCTCCAGGTCGCGAAGGTCTCGAGGCCCTCTCCCTCCCGGGCGCAGAACTCGGCGAACGACCGCTCCCGCTGCCCGGCGAGTCCCCCGTCGAAGATGAGGCGCAGCGCCTCCTTCTTGGCCGTCCATGCGGCGTCCCGGTCGATCCGGTCGAGTGCGTTGAGGGCTCGTGCACCGGCGGCCAGCGAGAGCGCCTTCCGGTGGGCCGTGGGGTCGAGCCGCGCGAGCTCGGGCACGTCCTCGACGCGCAGGTAGAGCGGGCTCACGAAGCGCCGGGTGGTCGGCAGGTAGGGCGAGGGCTCGACCGGCGGCATCGGCTCCGCCGCGTGGAGGGGGTTGATGAGGAGGAAGTCGGCGTCGTGGGCTGCGGCTGCCCATGTCGCCAGGTCGGCGAGGTCGCGCAGGTCCCCGATGCCCCAGGACTCCGCCGACCGCACCTGGTAGAGCTGCGCCTGCAGACCGACGACACGACCCTCGGCGAGGGCCGGCGGGAGCTCCAGGCGCTGGGGTGTCACGACGAGGGTCGCCTCGGTGGAGCCCTCGTCGACGGCTGGCACGTCGAGGTGGGCCACGAGGCGGTGCCAGCCGGTCGGCAGGTCGCCTGGCAGCTCGAACGTCGCCTGACCCATCGACCGCCCGTCCACGTCACGGTCCGGCACCCACCGGTCCACCTGGCGGGCCTCTCGGACCCCTCCGTCCTCGAGGAGGATGTCCAGGCGGATGCCGGTGCCCGCCGCGACATGAGCGTGCACGTGCGGGGTCCACCCCTCTCGTGCGACGACCGATGGCGGCAGGGTGCGTCTCCAGTGCCTCAGCTCGATGTCGGAGATGGAATGCTCGATGGCGTCGTCGTCGCCCGAGTCGACCCCCAGGGCGGTGAGCACCGCGCGGATGGCGCCAGCGGACACCGTGACGTGCCGGCCCTGCCAGTCCCAGTAGTCGGTCGCGACCCCGTGCGCACGGGCGAGCTCGACGAGCCGGGGCGGCGGGGCGGCGGGGTCCATGTCGCCATCCTGCCAAGAGTCAGAGAGTCGGTCGGACCTCGTCCCGCCAGGAGTGGCGGGGGTCGTAGCGCAGCACGCGACGCGCCTTGTCGATCGAGAGCAGCGTCTCGTGCTCACCGAGCTCCTTGCGGACCTCCACCCCCGGAAACACCTCGGCGGCGAGCTCGGCGCTGGACCGGTTCATCACGGTGTCCGGCGAGGCGATGACGAAGCGCTCGAACCCGGGCGAGGTGTGCTCCAGCGAGCGTTCGACCGCCAGGGCGCCGTCACGGCCGTCGATGTAGCTCCAGAGGTTCCACTTCCGCTGCATCGGGTCGGCATCGAAGGACGGGAACGCGTCGTAGTCCTCGGGATCCATGACGTTGGAGAACCGCAGGGCAGTGACCGAGAGGTCGGGATGCCAGCGGCACAGCTCGACCGCCATGGTCTCCTCGAGGTGCTTGCCGAGGGAGTAGACCGACTCGGGGCGTGCGGCATA
>JAQSWG010000075.1 GCA_029266735.1 Ornithinibacter sp. | reverse complement strand
GTGATCAGCCCTCGGTCCCCGGTCGCGACCGGCGGGCCTTGACCTCGGCGCGGCGCCGCTTCGCAGCGAGGCGCCGCTCGCGGGAGCCACGGGTCGGCCTCGTCGCCCGGCGCGCCGGTGGCGGCGGGGCCAGCGCATCGCGCAGCTGCTCGGCCATCCGGTCGCGGGCCGCCACCCGGTTGCGGCGCTGCTGGCGGTGCTCCGACGCGACCACGACGAGGAGCCGTCCGTCGACGAGCCGGCTCTCGAGGGCCCGGACGAGGCGAGCGCGCTGGGTCGTGCTCAGGCCCCGCACCGAGCGGACGTCCAGCTCGAGCTCCACGCGGCTGTCTGCCGTGTTGACCCCCTGACCACCGGGACCGGAGGACCGGGAGAACCGCTCCACCAGCTCGGCCCCCGGAACCGTCAGGCCCTGCGGCACACCGGGACCCGGTGGGACGACGAGGTCCATCAGGGGCGGCCGGTGTCGTCCTCGGGCTCCGGTGGCACCGCGGCCCCCTCGGCCTCGTCGCGCTCGGCCCAGTCGAGGAGGGCACGGATGTCGAAGACCGAATCGTCGATGCCCGCGTGCAGGTCCCCGAGCTCCGCGAACCGCTGCGGCACGGTGGCGATGGTGAGGTCCTGCGGTTCGACGTCCTCGATCTCGTGCCAGTGCACCGGTGTCGACACCGTGCCGATGTCGTTGCCGCGCACCGAGTAGGCAGCGGCGATCGTGTGGTCCCGGGCGTTCTGGTTGTAGTCGACGAAGACCGAGGCAGGGTCGCGGTCCCGGCGCCACCACGTCGTGGTGACGTCGTCCGGGAGGCGGCGCTCCACCTCCCGGGCGAATGCGAGAGCTGCCCTGCGCACGTCGCCGAAGCCGTGGTCCGGCCGGATGCGCACGTAGACGTGCAGCCCGTGACCGCCGCTCGTCTTCGGCCACCCCGTGGCGCCGAGCTCGTCGAGGACCTCGTGCGTCACCTGGGCCGCACGGCGCACACGGGAGAACGGCGCGTCAGGCATCGGGTCGAGGTCGATGCGCCACTCGTCGGGCTTCTCGGTGTCGGCGCGGCGGCTGTTCCACGGGTGGAACTCCACGGTGCTCATCTGCACGGCCCAGGCGACGTCGGCGAGCCGGGTCACGCAGAGCTCGTCGGCGTGCAGCCCGTAGCGCGGGAAGTGCAGCCGAACCGTCTCGACCCACGGTGGCGCTCCTCGCGGGAGTCGCTTCTGGTGCACCTTGGGTCCCGCCAGGCCGTCCGGGAACCGGTGGAGCATGCACGGCCGCTCGCGCAGCGCGTTGACGATGCCCCCACCCACCGAGAGGTAGTAGTTCACCAGGTCGAGCTTGGTCTCGCCCCGGGCGGGGAAGTACACCCGCTCCGGGCTCGACACCCGCACGTCGAACCCTTCGACGTCGAGGACGACCGGCTCCCCGAACTCACCCTTGCGCGACGCCATGCCCGCCACGGTATGCCGTCAGGCCGCCCTGGCGCTGGTCCAGGCGGTGGGCGGCCCAGATCGATCGACCTCGAGTGCACAACCCAGGGGTCGACAACGAGGGGAACTGTCTAAGGTTGAACATTCCTTCGACACACGCTAGACAAACATTTAACATCAGTGCCAGCGGTCCGACGACGAGGTCGGGCCCGGACCCAGGAGGACCTCATGAGCAGCACCCGCACCCGTATCGCCGCATCGATCGCCGCCGCCGCCGGCATCGCCGCCCTCGCCGCCGCCCCGGCATCGGCTGCCGACGGCCGCTGCCAGGCCGCGGGCATCGCCACCCTCAAGGAGGCCGGCGCCTTCGCGGCCGTTCGCGACAACGGCATCTCCGTGGCAACCGCCGTCTCGTTCGGTGTTGCTCCGCGGAACGGGCTACCCGAGGGTTTCACCGTCGACACCGTCATCCCGTTCCACACCCTCCTCGCTGACCACCGCGCCGGTGACGACAGCCTCTTCATCTACCCGTGGTGCGGCTGACCCTCCGCAGCCGTACCGCGGCGGCGCTCATCCCGCCCCTGCAGTGAGCGTCGCCGCCCGGGCGGCCGGGACCTCGGTGGTGGTCCCGGCCGCTCGCCGGTGTCCGGGCGCCCGACCCGCCGTCAGGCGGCCGGGCGGGTCGGTCCCACGACGTAGGGTTGACCTCGCGATGAGCACCCTCTTCGACAGCCTCGACCTCGGCGGCGCGCCACACGACCCCCACGTGGACCCGGCGACGCATGCCAGCGCCCACGCGGCCCTCGTCAACGCAGCCGGGGTCCCCACGTGGGCGGAGGCGGCCGCAGCGGGGCGCGGGCCGGAGGGGGGGCCGGACTCGTCCCGCCCGGGCATCGACCCGGAGCAGCTGCTCGTCGGCCTCAACCCCCAGCAGCGGGACGCGGTGGTCCACGAGGGTGGCCCCCTCCTCATCGTCGCGGGTGCCGGCTCGGGCAAGACCCGCGTGCTCACCCAGCGGATCGCCCACCTCATGGCAGCACGGGGGGTCCAGCCGGGTCAGGTCCTCGCGATCACCTTCACGAACAAGGCAGCCGCCGAGATGCGCGAGCGGGTCCAGGCGCTCGTCGGCAACCGCGCCAGGGCCATGTGGGTGATGACCTTCCACAGCGCGTGCGTCCGCATCCTCCGCCGCGAGGCGGACAAGGTCGGCATGCGCTCGACGTTCTCGATCTACGACGCCGCCGACTCGCAACGGCTGATGTCCATGGTGCTGCGCGACATGGACCTCGACCCCAAGCGCTACAACCCACGGTCGTTCAGCCACCAGGTCTCCACCCTCAAGAACGAGCTCGTCGACGAGGAGACGTATGCCGGCCAGGTGGGTGAGGCGAGCCCGCACCAGGAGCAGGTGCTCGCCGAGGCGTACACGGCATACCAGCGCCGGCTGCGGCAGGCGAACGCGATGGACTTCGACGACCTCATCATGACGACCGTCCACATGTTCCAGGCCTTCCCGGACGTGGCCGAGCACTACCGGCGCCGGTTCCGGCACGTCATGGTCGACGAGTACCAGGACACCAACCACGCGCAGTACCAGCTGGTGAGAGAGCTCGTCGGGTCCGAGGAGAGCCGCGGCGAGCACGGGGTCGAGCCGAGCGAGCTCGTCGTCGTCGGCGACGCCGACCAGTCGATCTACGCGTTCCGCGGGGCGACCATCCGCAACATCGAGGAGTTCGAGCAGGACTACCCCGCCGCCCGCACCATCCTGCTCGAGCAGAACTACCGGTCGACGCAGACGATCCTGCGGGCCGCCAACGCGGTCATCGCGCGCAACGAGAGCCGCCGCAAGAAGAACCTGTGGAGCGACACCGGGGACGGCGACCGGATCGTCGGCTACGTCGGCGACAACGAGCACGACGAGGCGTCGTTCGTCGCCCGGTCCATCGACCGGCTCGGCGACGAGCACGGGGTGCGGCCCCGCGACGTGGCCGTGTTCTACCGCACGAACGCCCAGTCACGCGCCCTCGAGGAGGTCTTCGTCCGCGTCGGCATGCCGTACAAGGTCGTCGGCGGCACGCGGTTCTACGAGCGTCGGGAGGTCAAGGACGCCCTGGCGTACCTTCGCGTCCTCTCCAACCCCGCCGACACGGTCAACCTGCGCCGCATCCTCAACGTGCCGAAGCGTGGCATCGGCGACCGGGCCGATGCCTGCGTCTCGGCGCTGGCGGAGCGTGAGCGGATCCCGTTCGTCGCTGCCCTCGGTCGCCCGGAGGACGCCCCCGGCATCGCGACCCGTTCCGTGGCCGCCATCAAGGGGTTCACGGCGCTGCTCGAGGACGTGGGCAGGGTGCGTGACGACGAGGAGGCCGGTGTGTCCGACCTCCTGGAGGCCGTGCTCGACCGGTCGGGCTACCTCGCAGAGCTCCGCGCCAGCCACGACCCGCAGGACGAGTCACGGGTCGAGAACCTCGCCGAGCTCGTCGCGGTCGCCCGCGAGTTCGACGACGCCCGTCGGGAGACCGGTGAGGTGCTCAGCCTCGAGGACTTCCTGGAGCGGGTCTCGCTCGTCGCGGACGCCGACGAGATCCCGGACACCGACGAGGCCGAGGCGGCAGGGGTGGTGACCCTCATGACGCTCCACACCGCCAAGGGTCTGGAGTTCCCCGTCGTCTTCCTCACCGGCATGGAGGACGGCACCTTCCCGCACCTGCGCAGCCTCGGTGACGCGAAGGAGCTCGAGGAGGAGCGCCGGCTGGCATACGTCGGCATCACCCGCGCACGGGAACGGCTGCACCTCTCCCGTGCCGCGGTTCGCTCGGCCTGGGGTGCGCCGCAGTACAACCCGCCGTCCCGGTTCCTCGACGAGATCCCCGACGAGCTCGTGCAGTGGGAGCGCGTGCTCTCCGGGGCCGCCGCGATCGGACGTCGCGACCAGCGTCCGGCGGTGGCCATGCTCGCGGCACGGCCCGGGGTGCGCTCGCCGGGCAACCGGCCGGTCATCGCGCTGTCACCGGGGGACCGGGTGACGCACGACACCTACGGGTTGGGCACGGTCGTGAGGACCCTGGGGGAGGGCGAGAAGACCCAGGCCGAGGTGGACTTCGGCGGGGAGCTGGGGGTCAAGCGCTTCGTGCTGAGGTTCGCCCCACTCGAGAAGCTCTGAGCCTCACGCGACCGGCCCGGCAGTCGGAGGCTCAGCCGAGGAGGCCCTTGTCCCTGAGCCAGGGGTACGGGTCGATGGGGTTGTCGCCACCGGACGGGTGGATCTCGAGGTGGAGGTGGGACCCGAACGAGTGGCCCGTGTTGCCCACGGTGCCGACGAACTGGCCCGGCATGACGGTCTGACCCTCGAAGACGCTGATCCGGCTCATGTGGCCGTACCAGGAGACAGTGCCGTCCCAGTAGCGGATCTCGACCTTGTTGCCGAAGCTGAAGACGTAGTCGGCCATGATGACGGTGCCCTTGGACATGGCGTAGAGCGGGGTCCCGGTCGGGGCGCCGAAGTCGAGGCCGTCGTGCGTCTGGCCCCAGCGGGGCCCGAAGTCCGAGGTGATGCGTCCCGAGCGGATGGCCCTGACCCAGCGCTTGCCCTCACGCTCGGCCTTGGCGCGTGCCGCGGCGGCGTCAGCGGCCTTGCGCTTGGCGTCACGGGCGGCCCGCTGCTGTGCCTCCACCCGACCCTGCAGCGCCGCGGTCTGCATCGAGGACGCCTGCCGGCGGGTGGCGAGGTCGGTGACCATGGCGTCGTCGGATGCCTGTTCGTTCCGGACCTGTGCCGTCTGCTGCCCGGAGAGGTCGAGCGTGAGCGGGGCCGACTCGGCCACCGTCGCCCCCGTTGCCGTCACGACGAGCGCAGCGGCTGCCGTGGTCGGCAGGACGAAGCTCGCGGAGAGCGCACGGGGGAGGCGCACATGGCTTCGCTGGACACGGTGGCGTCCGGCGTAGTGGCGCCCCTGGTACGTAGAACTCACAGGGGGAGGACCTCACGGCTGGATGAAGGGCTGGCCCACCGTACCGTGATCAATCCGTAATACAAACTATCCGGCTGAGAACTCTTCAGTGTGTCCCGGCGCCGTGGCCCCTGGGTCACTCACTCGTCCCGTGCCAGCGGCGTGACGCCGGAGGTGACGGTCGTGCCGTCCGCGTCGAGGTGCGCGAGAGCGCTGGAGATGCCGTGGACGACCTCGCCCATCATCGGCAGGGTGAGGTGACCCGCGCCGTGCAGCCGGACGTTCCTGGCGCGGAGATCCGGGTGCCGGAGCGCGGCGGACTCGTGGGGAAGGATCGCGGCGTCGCTGTCCGACCAGTAGGAGATGAACCTCGTGCGACACCCCCGCACGGGCCGGGCGAGCTCGCGCATCAGCCCGCTGCCCGGCCGCATCTGCCGCATGAGCCGGGTCGGCACGGCATACGCGGCATACGTGCCGTCGTGCGGCGTTCCCAGCGTGACGAGCGTGTGGACGCGCACGTCGCCGCCGAGCCGGGTGACGTAGTAGCGGGCGATGAGCCCGCCCAGGCTGTGGCCGATGATGTGGATCCGCTCGAAGCCGGTCTCCTCGACCACCCGCTCGACCTCCACCGAGAGCCGTGCGGCCGCGGTCCGGACGTCGGTCGCCAGGGTCACGTAGTTCATGGCGAACACCTTGGAGAAGCCGCGGCGCGTCAGCCCCCTCCGCAGGAGCGTGAAGATCGACCGGTTGCTGACGATGCCGTGCACCAGGAGGATCGGCGTTCCGGCCGCCTCCACGTTCGAGACGAGCAGGCCCCGTTGCACGGGCGGCAGGTTCTCCAGCCGGTATGCCGGGCTGCTGCGGCGGCGCCGACGGCCGGTCACCAGGCCCATGGGCCACGTCGCCAGGTGCGCGGCCAGCCACGCCGCCTCGACGGCTGCTCCGGCGAGCACGGCGGGGTCCAGGACGGTGACGGCGGCGGTCGGGACCACGGTTCGGGCGCGTCGGGTGACCGGGTCCCGCGTCGCTGCAGGGCCCTCGGCGTGGTGGACGGCGGTCGGCCGCGTCGGGGGCGCCATGGCGGGATCACTGTACGGCCGACGGCTCGCGCCGGCGGGCACTCCCCGGAAAGCGGCTCGGATCGAGCCGTCCTGGCCGACTCCGGGGAGCGCGTGCTCCACGGCTCCCCGTTAGGCTCCCCAGCGGACCCCCTTCCCGACAGTGAGGACGGATCGCCTCGTGGATCTCTTCGAGTACCAGGCCCGTGACGTGTTCGAGAAGCACGGTGTCCCCGTGCTCGCAGGAGCCGTCGCCACGACGGCCGAGGAGGCCCGTGCAGCGGCCGAGCGCGTCGGCGCCACCAGCGGGGGGGTCACCGTCGTCAAGGCCCAGGTCAAGACCGGGGGCCGCGGCAAGGCCGGTGGGGTCAAGGTCGCCAAGAGCCCGGAGGAGGCGGAGCAGCACGCGCGGGCGATTCTCGGCATGGACATCAAGGGCCACACGGTCCACCGCGTGATGATCGCGCAGGGTGCGCAGATCGACGAGGAGTACTACTTCTCGATCCTCCTCGACCGCGCCAACCGCGCCTACCTCGCGATGTGCTCGAAGGAGGGCGGCATGGACATCGAGCAGCTCGCGGTCGAGCGGCCGGAGGCGCTGGCCCGCGTACCGGTGGACCCGAACGTCGGCATCGACGACGCCAAGGCCAAGGAGATCGTGGAGCGGGCGGGCTTCGACGGCGAGACCGCGCGCAGGATCGAGCCGGTGCTGAGGACGCTCTGGGGCGTCTACCGCGACGAGGACGCCACGCTCGTCGAGGTCAACCCCCTCGTCAAGACGGCCGACGGGGACATCGTGGCGCTGGACGGCAAGGTGTCGCTCGACGCGAACGCCTACTTCCGGCATCCCGAGCACGAGTCGCTCGAGGACACCACCGAGACGGACCCGCTCGAGATGGCCGCGAAGGAGAAGGACCTCAACTACGTCAAGCTCGACGGTTCGGTGGGCATCATCGGGAACGGCGCGGGGCTCGTCATGAGCACCCTCGACGTCGTCGCCTACGCAGGGGAGGAGTTCGGTGGCCAGAAGCCGGCGAACTTCCTCGACATCGGCGGCGGCGCGAGCGCCGAGGTCATGGCGGACGGCCTCCACATCATCCTGTCGGACCGGCAGGTCAAGAGCGTGTTCGTCAACGTCTTCGGGGGGATCACGGCGTGCGACGCGGTCGCCAACGGCATCGTCGGCGCTCTCGACGCCCTGGGCGACGAGGAGGACCGGCCCCTCGTCGTCCGCCTCGACGGCAACAACGTCGAGGAGGGCAGGCGCATCCTCGCCGAGCGCAACCACCCCCGCGTCACCATCGAAGAGACCATGGACGGCGCCGCCCGCCGTGCCGCCGAGCTGGCCTCGACCAACTGACCCTCGAGCGCGAAGAGAGACACGAGATCCCCATGGCCATCTTCCTCACCGCAGACTCCACGGTCATCGTCCAGGGCATGACCGGCTCCGAGGGCATGAAGCACACGCAGCGGATGCTGCGCTCCGGCACCTCGATCGTCGGCGGGGTCAACCCCCGCAAGGCGGGCACCACGGTCGAGTTCGAGGGCGGCACCACCGTCCCGGTCTACGGGACCGTCGCCGAGGCGGTGGACGCGACGGGTGCCGACGTCACGGTCATCTTCGTGCCGGCCCAGTTCACCAAGGCCGCGGCCCTCGAGGCGGTCGACGCCGGCATCCCGCTCGCGGTCGTCATCACCGAGGGCGTCGCGGTCAAGGACACCGCCGAGTTCTACAACTACGCCAAGGACAAGGGCACGACCCGCATCGTCGGCCCGAACTGCCCGGGTCTCATCAGCCCGGGCGCGAGCAACGCGGGCATCATCCCGGCCGACATCTGCGGGCCCGGACGGATCGGCCTCGTCTCCAAGTCGGGGACGCTGACCTACCAGATGATGTACGAGCTGAGGGACTTCGGCTTCTCGTCGGCGGTCGGCATCGGCGGCGACCCCGTCATCGGGACGACGCACATCGACTGCCTCGAGGCCTTCCAGAACGACCCGGACACCGATGCGATCGTCATGATCGGCGAGATCGGCGGCGACGCGGAAGAGCGCGCCGCGGCCTACGTCAAGGAGCACGTCACGAAGCCGGTCGTCGGCTACGTCGCGGGCTTCACCGCCCCCGAGGGCAAGACGATGGGCCATGCCGGCGCCATCGTCTCCGGCTCGTCCGGCACCGCGCAGGCCAAGAAGGAGGCCCTCGAGGCGGCCGGCGTCAAGGTCGGCAAGACACCCTCCGAGACCGCCGAGCTCATGCGCGGCATCATGCAGGGCCTCCAGGCCTGACCTCCCTCCCTCGCCTCCCCGAGGGCTCCTCCCCGACGTCGTCTGCCGCTACGTCGCCGACGCGCCGCGTCGGCGACACGCCGACAGACGACGTCGGGACGCGGGAAAGGGGCGGAGTCGCGGAGGCGGGGAGGCGGTTCGCTCGGGGAGGTTTGCGACGGCGCCCCGGCGTTGCTCGGACACCGCCCAGCGCTTCTCGCGCACACTGGACGCGATGACCGTCATCGACCGCCTCCGCGCCGCCCTGCCGGGTCCTGCCGACCCCGGCGACCCGGCTGACAGGGGGAACCGCACCGAACACGTCGCGCCCCACGCGCGGGCCAGGAGCGCATGGCGGCGCGGCGCGGCCGCGGGGCTCGTCACCGGGATCGCGTCCCTCCTCCTCGTCCTCGTGCCGACTGTTATCGCCTGGCTCATCGAGCCGTTGGCCACCGGCACCGCCTGGGATGCCGTCGGCACCGGGGCGGCTCTGTGGCTGCTGACGGCGGGTGCGCACCTCATGACCGGTCAGGTGACGCTCTCCCTGGTCCCCCTCCTCGGACTGGGACTGCTCGTCGTCGTCGCCCGGCTCGGAGCGCGCGAGGCCATGGTCGATGTCTCGACGGACGGCGAGCACTGGTGCGGTCTCCTACCCCGGTCCCTCGTCGCGGCCCTGGTCGCGTGGTGGTCGACGTATGCCGTCGTCGTCGCGGCCGCCGTCGCCCTCACCACGCTGGGACCCTTCCGCGTCGTGGTGCTCTCGCTGCTCGTCCCTGCGGTGCTCGTGCCGGTCGCCGGGATGGGGTTGGCCCTTCGCTCCGTCGTGCTCGACGACCCGGAGGTCGTGGGTCCTCGGCTCGGTCTCGCCCGGGTTCCCGACGCGGTCCGGCGCGGTGTGCGTGCCGGACTCTGGGGGGCCGCCGCGCTGCTGGGGGTCGGGCTGGTCGTCGTCCTGGCTCTCGTCGCCCTGGCCTGGGGCGAGGTGTCGACGATCTCGGAGCAGGTCGGTGCCGCGGCATTCGGCGAGGTGGTCCTCCTCATCGCCCAGGTCATGGCCCTGCCCAACCTCGCGCTGTGGGCGGTGTCCTTCGTCGCCGGCCCGGGTTTCCAGGTCGTCGACGGCAGCAGCGTGACCTGGGCGGGCGCTGAGAGTGGCCTGCTCCCGATGGTCCCGGTGCTCGCCGCCCTGCCGCAGCCGGGCCCGTTCGCGTGGTTCGCCGCGGTGTCGAGCCTCGGCGTCGTCGTGGTGGGTGGGCTCGTCGCTCGCAGGGCACTGGCCGAGGTCGCGCGGCTGTCCCGGCTGCGGACCAAGCTCGCCGTCGCGGCATCCGCGTGCCTCACCACCGCACTGGCCCTCGGGGCGCTCGACGTGCTCGCCGGCGGGTCCGTCGGTCAGTTCCGGCTCTCCTCGGTCGGGGTGCCAGCGGGGTGGCTCGTCCTCGCGCTCCTCGCCGAGCTGCTCCTCGGAGCGGTCGTCGTCGTCATGCGCGACGCCTGGCGGCTCCGCCGGTGAGTTCCGACCTACCGGGTCACGATTCCGGGACTCCACTCGGCCTCGTCGTCCTGGTGTCCGGGTCCGGCAGCAACCTCCAAGCCCTCATCGACGCCTCTGCCTCCGCCGACGCTCCGTTCCGGGTTCGTGCGGTGGGGGCCGACCGTGACGGCACGGGAGGAGTGGAGCGTGCCGAGCGGCGCGGCATCCCCACGTTCGTCGCCCGGGTGCAGGACTACGTGACGCGAGCGGACTGGGACCTCGACCTGGAGCGGCAGGTCTCCGCCGCGAGGCCCGACCTCGTCGTCTCGGCCGGGTTCATGAAGGTCCTCGGACCCGCCGTCCTCGGTGCTCACCGGGCAGTCAACACCCACCCCGCGCTGCTGCCCAGCTTCCCCGGGGCGCACGCCGTGAGGGACGCCCTGGAGCACGGCGTGAGGGTGACGGGATGCACCTGCCACTGGGTCGACGCGGGGGTCGACACCGGGCCGATCATCGACCAGCGTGCGGTGCGGGTCGAGGAGGGAGACACCCTCGAAAGCCTGCACGAGCGGATCAAGGTGCAGGAGCGCCGGATGCTCGTCGACGTGGTCGGGCGGCTCGCGGCGGACAGATCCTGGCAGAACGCCTGACGCGACGTTGTCTGCCGACACGGGGCGACCGCTTGCAATGGTCCCCTGACCGTGTCGTCGAGCCGCCAGGGCACCGGCCGCACAGGGTCGCGAGTTCGAGGACCAGCGTGCCCTCGGTCGCTCCGTGGCCGCTCTCGCCACCTCAGCTCCTGCAGGTGCACAGGCGAGCACACGGACAGGCAGTGGTGCCCGGTAGTGCCCCGATCAGGGGTGGGGCGGGTGGCGCGCGCGGATTCTCGTCCTCCACTGCCTGTCCGGCGGTCGGCTCAGCTGTGTTTGGGCCCTCGCGCACCCCCGGGGGCAACCCTGCCTGTTCTGCCCCTTGCGGCCCACTGGCCCTCAAGGGCATGTCCGCTGACCAGGGACAGACTCGTGTGTCGTGAAGGGGTGGCCGGCCTGGTGGTAGAAACCATGGTGTGAGCCAGTCGGGGAGGGGTGGTGCCGCGTGAACGACGCGGTGTGCTCGTCGCCTCGGGCAGCGGCATCGTTCTTCCGCTCCTTGGTGGTGCACACATCGGGCCCGGGAAACCGCGTGCGCGGCCGGAGCTGCTGGCCGGTACTTGGCGGCTCGCCCGCCCACTGACGGTCGATGGTTGCCGGACTCGTGACGCTGGCCGCCGAGGCGGCGGTCGTCGGTGTCATCGCGGGCATGCTGCTCGCGTGGGGGTTGACCGGCGGTGACGGTGTGGATGCGCACCCGGTGCCGTCACTGCTGGGCCTGGCGCTGTTCGGAGGGACCATCGCGACGACCGTCGTGGTCATCGGGTTGTTCGATGGCTGGACCGGTGCCGCGGTCGTTGCCACGGTCGTCTCGGTTGTCGCCGGGGCCATGGCGTGGTTGTCCTGGCAACCGGCCGAGCGTGACCGGCGCCCCCTGTACTGGGCGCTCGCACTGGTGGCGCTGCTCCTGCCGGTCGCGGTGGGGTTCGTCGGCACTGCGCACCCGGCTGGTCCGCGCCACCTCGTCATCGCGGCCGTCGCGCCGGCGGCGCTGGTGCTCGCACTTGCGCCTCCGTGGGGGGACGGCGCGGCGCGCCGGGATCCGATGATGCTTGCAGCGCTCCTGACCCTGGTGGCGCCGTTGTGCCTGCTGGCCACCACCCTCCTCGCCTAGC
>JAQSWG010000074.1 GCA_029266735.1 Ornithinibacter sp. | reverse complement strand
GTCGTTCCGACGCTCCACTAGCGTGCTCGCTGTGAGCCAGCCCGTGCGCCTGCCGTTCGACCCGATCGCGCGGGCCGAGGAGCTGTGGCGAGCCCGGTGGGGAGACGACTCGCGCTCGGTGGCCATGGCCAGTGCCACGTCGATCATGCGCGTGCAGCAGCTGCTCCTCGCGCGCTTCGACGCCATCGCCGGCCGGCACGGTCTCACCTTCGCGCGGTACGAGGCGCTCGTCCTCCTGGCCTTCAGCCGAGCCGGCCGCCTCTCGATGTCGCGGATCGGGGAGCGGCTCATGGTGCACCCGACGAGTGCGACGAACATCGTCCAGCGGCTCGCGGCGCAGGGTCTCGTCGAACGGGTGCCGAACCCCGAGGACCGGCGGGGGGCCTTCGCCGTCATCACGGAGGCCGGGCGGGACGCCATGGAGCTCGTGACCGCGGACCTCGAAGCGGTGGAGTTCGGACTGGGGATGCTCGACGAGGAGCAGCACGCCACGCTCTTCGCCCTGCTGCGCGCAGTGCGGATCGGGGCTGGCGACTTCGACGCCTGATGCACCCGGCGTGTCGTGCGTCACGCCGGGTGCATCATGGATTTGGCCCGAGCCGCGCGTGTTTGTCATGGTGTAGGGCCACTCCCGAGCCGGGAGTCCACTCCCGGACGCTCCGGAACCCGAAGGACACCACCCCATGCTCACCATCGTCACGCGCGTCGCAGGGGCGCTGCTGGCCCTCCTGGGCCTTGCGCTCACCGTGGTCGGCGTCTGGTTCGCCACCCAGCTGGGGACCTCCGGGACGGCCGAGTTCTCGGCGAGACCCGACACCGACGACCCCGTGATCATCCGCCCCGACGTGCTCAACCGAGTCGACGCGGACGTCGTCGTCACCGCCACGCCCGCCGCCGGTGGCTCGGTCTGGATGGCGCTCGCGAACCCCTCCGACGCCTCGGCCGTGATGGGCGGGGGCCGCCACGTGGAGGTCACGGGTGTCGACGTCCGGGACTGGGCACTGCGGACGAGCGTGCGTGGGAGCGGCGAGGTCGCCGAGCTCGGGGCGGCGGACCTCTGGCGGCTCCAGGAGGACGAGGAGGGCCCCGTCACGCTCACGGTGCGTCAGGAAAGCGCTCCGGAGACCCTCGTCGTCCTCGCCGACGGTTCGCCGCTGCCCTCGCTCACCCTGTCCGTGACGAACAAGACGTGGTTCGTCGAGGCCGTCATCGCGGCGCTGGTCGGCCTGTTCCTCCTCGTCGCCGGAGTGACCCTCCTCTTCACCCGACGCCGCCCCGACGGCACGGGTCGGGCCGAGGAGCCCGAGACGTCGTCGCCGGCTGAGATCGGCGGGGCCCATACCGCGACTCCCGCACGTCATGGTGCCCGCGGCGACGCCCGCGGCGACGCCCGTGACGCCGAGGAGGTGGCCCGATGAGCGACCGGCGCCCCCACCTCACTCCGTCCGGAGAGCCCCGCCACCGGCAGACGCTCGGCGGCATCACCACTCGGAGGCTCCTCGTCGGCGCTCTCGCCGGTGCGCTGCTCACCGGCTGCGGAGCCCAGGATGCCCAGGACGCCCTCGTCGGCATCAAGGCGGCGCCCGCCGAGCGGACCGAGTCCGCGCCGCTCGACCCCGAGGGTGCGACGGCGATCGCGGCCCGCCTCGTCGCGGCAGCGGAGGTCCCGGTCGACGGTGACGCCAAGGCGGCGGCGAAGGCCCGCGCTCAGGTGCTGGCCGGTGACGCCCTCACCGTCGCCAACGCCAAGGCCGCCCGGGCCCCCAAGCCGGTGACGGCCACCGAGCTGGCGGCTCCGAGGCCACCGACCGTCGTCGCGCAGTCGGCCGGGCGGGCCTGGCCGCGCGCCATCCTCGCCGCCACGCTCGACGAGGACACCAACACGCAGTTCCTCCACGTCCTGATGTCCCAGAAGCCCGAGGAGCCCTTCCGGGTCACCGCGAGCGTGCCGATGTTCGGTGGGGCCGAGCTCCCGGCGCTGGGGGACTCGACCAACGGGGCGCCACTCCTCGACACGGCGACCAAGGACGGTCTGGCCCTCGCGCCGGCGGCGGCGGTGGCCGCGTATGCCGCCGCGCTGGCGCACCCGAAGCCCAAGGCCACCGAGGCCATCGCCGTCGACGACCCGTTCGCGACCGGCCTTCGCGCCACGGCAGCCGCTCAGACCAAGGCCCTCGGCAAGCTCGGAACCCTGAGCCAGGTGCATGCCCCACTGCTGGAGAACGCCGTGACGTTCCGGCTTGCCGACGGGGGTGCCGTGACGTTCGGTCTCCTTCGGCGCACCGACACGATCACCGTCAAGCCGACGGCGAAGGAGCTCGTCCTGCCGGCCGAGTATGCGAAGGTCACCGGCAAGAAGAAGGTCACCAAAGCTCTCACGCTGCAGAACCTCCAGCCCTTCGTCATGGTCGTGCCCCCCACCGGCAAGGCCGAGGTCATCGGCGCAACCGAGCTGCTCGTGTCCGGCAAGGGCCAGTGACAACGCACCCGCCCACCCTTTGACAGAATCGTGACCATGAGCGAGACCACCCCGCCCGCGGGCACCCGCGGCGCCGTCGACCTGTCCGCCGTCGCTGGGACGACGACGTCCGACACGGCAGGTGCCGTCGGTGGGATGCCGGCCGGCCGGGTCCCGGGGCCGACCTTCTCGTCCGAGCCGAGCGTGCCGACCGTGCCCCGAGGTCTGGTCGTCGAGGTCGACGCCGACACGTTCCAGGAGGCGCTGGCCCGGACCCTCCAGGTGGCCGGCGTGCTCGTCCTCTGGTCCTCCGCCCATCCGCAGACCCGCGAGCTCGTCGACACCGTCACCAGAGTCGCCGCGACCCTCGGTGGTCGCGTGCTCGTGCTCACCGCCGACCTGTCGGCCTCGCCCGAGCTGCTCCAGGCCTTCCAGCCGTTGCTGGTGCAGGCGTTCGGCCAGCCCTCGGTGCCGGCGACGTTCGGGTTGCTCCAGGGCCAGCCGGTTCCGCTCTTCCCCGGCGTCCAGCCCGAGACCGAGGTCCGAGCCGTCCTCGAGCAGCTGCTCCAGGCCGCCGTGCAGAACGGGATCACCGGACGGGTCGACCTCGGCGACGTCGACGGTGGCGAGGAGTCGGACGAGCTGCCGCCGCTCCACCAGGAGGCGTTCGACGCCATCGAGCGCGGCGACCTCGCCGCGGCCACGGCGGCATACGAGAAGGCTCTCGCCGCCGACCCCAAGGACCACGACGCCGAGCTCGGGCTTGCCCAGGTCCGGCTCATGCAGCGCACGGCCGGTGTCGACCTTGCTGCTGCCCGAGCCGCCGCTTCGGCCGACCCGGGTGACGTGGAGGCCGCCACCACCGTCGCGGACCTCGATGTCCTCGGCGGGCACGTCGAGGACGCCTTCACCCGCCTGCTCGACCTCGTGCGGACGACGACCGGGGAGGACCGCGAGCGGGTCCGCAGCCACCTCCTCGAGCTCTTCTCGGTCGTCGGCGCGCAGGACGAGCGCGTCCGCAAGGGACGCACCGCATTGATGAGCGCCCTGTTCTGACCGGTGCCGCCCCGACTTCTCGACGACCGCATCCGGTTCCGGCTCGACCTCGAGGACCCGGACGTCACGGCGGTCGTCCTCCAGTGTGAGCGCGCCGTCCCCGGGCCCCGCGAGCTCCGGCGGGATGCGCACGGGTGGGTCCTCGACCTCCCCCGCCCGGCCCTCCAGCGCATCGAGTACCGGTTCGCCGTCGCGTGGGGTGACCACGTCGAGGTCGTCCTCGACCCGGCGAACCCCGCGACCGTGCGCACGGCGTTCGGCGACCGCTCCGTCATGGAGATGCCCGGGTACACGCCCCCGTGGTGGCTCTCCGCCCCGGGGGTGCCGGGGAGGCTGGAGCCCCACACGTTCTCCGGGGAGACCTCGCACGAGGTACCCGTGACCGTGTGGAGTCCCGCGGACCTCGCGAACGACGAGCCTGCCCCGCTCATGCTCGTGCACGACGGCGCAGAGTACGACCAGCTGGCCGGCATCACGGCCTACACCGGCGCGATGGTCGCTGCGGGTCACCTGCCCCCGCACCGGGTCGCTCTCGCCCACCCGGTCATCCGCGACTCCTGGTACTCGGGCTCGCCGCAGTACCTCCGCACGGTCGCCGATGCGGGCCTGGACCACCTGCAGCGGCGGTATGCCGTGCAGGGTCCGGTCGTCGTCGTGGGCGCGAGCCTCGGAGGACTGACCGCGGTGCTCCTCGGGCTGCTGGCCGCGCCCCGGGTCGGAGGGGTCTTCTCGCAGTCCGGCTCGTTCTTCCAGGTGCGCCACGACGAGAACGAGAGCGGCTACCGGTACTTCGGGCGGATCGCCCGGCTCGTCCAGACGGTCCTCGACACCCGGCACGCGGAGCACCCGCTGACGGTCGGCATGACCTGCGGGGCGCTCGAGGAGAACGTGGCGAACAACCGCGACATGGCCGCGGCGCTCCGCCGGGCGGGACACCACGTCACCCTGCGCGAGGTCCCGGACCTCCACAACTACACGGCGTGGCGCGACGGCCTCGACCCGGGCCTCACCGAGGTGCTCCGGGCGGTGTGGGCACCGGTGGTTGCGGGCGGCTGACCCGACCGGCAGGGTGTGGCTGCATGGAGACCTCGAGCGTCCGCCTGCCCGTCCCGGGTCACGACGCGGGCCTCGAGGTCGTCCGGTACGGCGCATGGGGGCGCCCCGTGCTCCTCTTCCCGGCGGAGGCCGGCGCGGCTCGCGATGCGGAGGGCAACGGCATGGTCCACGCCGTCCGTCCGCTCATCGACGCCGGGCGCGTCAGCCTGTTCTGCGTGGACTCCCTCGACGGCCGGTCCTGGGCCGACAACGGCGTGCCGACCGAGGAGCGGGCCCGTCGGGCCCAGACCTACACGGCCGCGCTCTCCGAGCAGGTGCTGCCCTGGATGCTCGACCAGACAGGAGGCGCCTCGGAGGTCGTCACGGTGGGCGTCTCGCTGGGTGCCTACCACGCAGTCCATCTCACCCTGCAGCGCGCGGACGTGGCCCCCGTCGCCATCGGCCTGTCCGGAAACTACGACCCCACGACGTGGAACGGGTGGGGTGAGCTGGGTGACGCGAGCTACTTCGCCAACCCCACGGCATACGTCGAGAACATGGGAGGTGACCACCTCGAGTGGATCCGGTCCCGGGTCTCGCTGCTGCTCGTCGTCGGCCAGGGGGCGTTCGAGGTGTCCCCGACCCAGGCGCTCCCCGGCACGCGGGCGTTCGCAGAGGTGCTCTCGCGCAAGGGCATTCGCCACGAGCTCGACGTGTGGGGTCACGACAGCGCCCACGACTGGCCGTGGTGGCAGCGCCAGCTGGCCCACCACCTGCCCCGCTTCGTCTGACGGGCAGCCCGGGCACCTGCCGACCGGCCACCCGCCGTCCACATCCGACCGCCACTCCGCACCAGTGAGAAGGAGACCTTCCATGGCCCCCACGACCGACCACCTCGTCGGGCTTCTCCTCGGCGCCGAGGAGGACTGGCCGAGCACCTTCGAGGCCCTCGCGCGGCGCCTGGGGGTCCTGCGCGCCCCCGACGGGTCCCAGCACACCCTCACCACCGAGCGCCTGAGCATCGAGCCCTTCAACCTCCGCGACCGGGCGCGCCACGAGCTCGTCATCGACCGGCTCGCGCACTGGTACTACCACCCGCGTGAGTGGCTCAAGAAGGTGGCGCTCATGGATGACGTCTACCTGCTCAACAGCCCGTTCACGTTCCAGTCGATGGAGAAGCACTCGGCGTACTGCGCCCTGATGCGGCTCGGCATGAACGTGCCGGAGACGGTGCTGGTGCCCTACAAGAACCCCGTCGACAACGCGCGCTGGGCCTACACGTCGGCCAAGTACAACCGGTCCTTCGACCTCGACAGCATCGCGGAGGAGATCGGCTTCCCGCTGTACATGAAGCCCTTCGACGGTGGCGGGTGGCGGGGGGTGTCGAGGGTGAGCGACCGTGACGAGCTCCACCGCTCCTACGACGAGTCCGGCGAGATGCTCATGCACCTCCAGGCCTCCGTGCCGGACTTCGAGCACTTCGCCCGTTCCCTGACGATCGGGCCGGACACGATGGTCATGAAGTTCCGGCCCGACGAGCCGATGCACCAGCGGTATGCCGTTGCGCACGACTTCCTCAGCGACGAGGTGGGCCGTGAGGTCGTGACGATCTCGCAGACGGTGAACGCCTTCTTCCGGTGGGAGTTCAACTCCTGCGAGATGCTCGTCAAGGACGGGGTGGTGTACCCGATCGACTACGCCAACGCGTGCCCCGACGTGGCGGTGACGTCGCTGCACTACTACTTCCCCTGGGCGATGAAGGCACTGCTGCGGTGGACGGCCTTCTGCGTCGTCACGGGCCGCTCGCCGCGCACCCAGGTCGACACCGGGCCGTGGTTCGCGGTCGCCGACGACGAGGCGCTGGACCACCGCGGCCGGCTCTCGGCCTACCAGGCGCTCTCGGACGAGTATTTCGAGGTCGACCGCTACCGGTCGTTCTGCGACTCCGCGCTTCCGCACCTCGACGAGATGGTCCTGGAGTGGATCGCCGGGCCGGACTTCGCCGCCCTGCTCAACTCCACGGTCGAGCAGACGTACCCGGCGCATGAGCGCGAGCAGTTCGAGGCCCACTTCGCCGGGCTCCTCGACCTCTGGATGTCCGACGAGCGTGCCCGGCTCGGCGCCCAGGCCCCGGCCCCGACGCCCACCCCGACCCCGACCTCCTGAAGGTGCTGAGCCCGGTCGAGATGAGGCAACACGCCGAGGACCCGTGAGCCCGGTCGGCGTGTTGCCTCATCTCGACGAGGTTGCTGACCTCGGTCGGTCAGGGCGCCGCCGCCAGAGGACTGCTTCGCCCTGAGCCCCATGGTGGCCCGGCGTCGAGGTGGTCAGGAGCCCAGGGCGGCCGACACGACCTCCTTGGCCTCGGCCTGCACCTGGCGAAGGTGCTCGGGCCCGCGGAAGGACTCCGCGTAGATCTTGTACACGTCCTCGGTGCCGCTCGGGCGGGCCGCGAACCATGCGGAGTCGGTGACGACCTTGAGCCCACCGATGGCGGCCCCGTTGCCGGGCGCCTCGGTCAGCTTGGCCGTGATCGGCTCGCCGGCGAGCGACTCGGCCGTGACGTCGTCGGGGGAGAGGGCGCCGAGCTTCGCCTTCTGCTCCCGGTCGGCCGCGGCGTCGATCCGGGCGTATGCCGGCTCGCCGTGTCGGTCCACGAGCGCCCGGTAGTGGTCGCTCGGGCTCCGGCCGGTGCGCGCGAGGATCTCGGAGGCCAGCAGGGCGAGGATGACGCCGTCCTTGTCCGTCGTCCACACCGAGCCGTCGCGCCGGAGGAACGACGCCCCGGCCGACTCCTCGCCACCGAAGGGACCTGACCCGTCGAGCAGCCCCGGCACGAACCACTTGAAGCCCACGGGCACCTCGACGAGCCGGCGCCCCAGGTCTGCGGCCACCCGGTCGATCATCGTGCTCGACACGAGGGTCTTGCCGATGAAGCCGTCGTCCCGCCACTGCGGCCGAGCCCCTCCGTAGAGGTACTGGATCGCCACGGCCAGGTAGTGGTTGGGGTTCATCAGGCCGGCATCCGGCGTGACGATGCCGTGCCGGTCCGCGTCGGCGTCGTTGCCGGTCGCGATCTCGTAGGCGTCGCGCTGCTCGATGAGGCTCGCCATGGCGGAGGGGGACGAGCAGTCCATCCGGATCTTTCCGTCCCAGTCGAGCGTCATGAAGCGCCAGGTGGCGTCGACGAGGGGGTTGACGACGGTGAGGTCGAGGCGGTGTCGCTCGGCGATCGCGCCCCAGTAGTCGACGGCTGCCCCGCCGAGCGGGTCGGCGCCGATCCGGATGCCCGCTCCCCGGATCGCATCCACGTCGACGACGTTGGGCAGGTCGTCGACGTACGTGCCGAGGAAGTCGTAGGCCGCGGCTGCTGCCCGGGCGCGCGCGAAGGGCATCCGCTTGACACCCGCGAGCCCGCCGCGGATGAGCTCGTTCGCCCGCGTGGCGATCGCCTTCGTCGCGTCGGAGTCGGCCGGCCCGCCGTGCGGTGGGTTGTACTTGAAGCCCCCGTCGCTGGGCGGGTTGTGTGACGGGGTGACGACGATGCCGTCTGCGAGCCCCGCACCGGACGGCATCCCGTCGACGCCGGTGATCCGGCCCCGGTTGGCGGTGAGGATCGCGTGCGAGACCGCCGGGGTCGGCGTGTAGCGGTCGGCGGCGTCGACGAGCACGGTGACGTCGTTGGCCGCGAGCACCTCGAGGGCCGTCGACCAGGCCGGCTCGGAGAGGCCGTGGGTGTCACGGCCGAGGAAGAGAGGCCCGTCGAAACCCTGGCCGCGTCGGTACTCGCAGATGGCCTGCGTCGTCGACAGGATGTGTGCCTCGTTGAAGGAGGTCTTCAGGCTCGACCCCCGGTGACCGGAGGTCCCGAAGGCGACCTGCTCGTCGACGTTCTCGGGGTCCGGCTCGCGGGTGTAGTAGGCCGTGACGAGCGCGGCGATGTCGACGAGGTCGGAGGGTTCCGCTGGCTGTCCGGCACGAGGCGCGTTCATGTCGCCGATCCTGTCAGAGGTGTCACGCGGATCACACCCGATTCGTGGCGCGCGTCACGGCCCACGCGATACCCACAGGGGTATACCGGAACCATGATCACCACGGCGAGAGACCTCGTGGTGCTGGGCGCGGGAACGGCCGGCACCATGGTCGTCAACAAGCTGCACCGCGCCCTACCCGCCACCGACTGGACCATCACCGTCGTCGACAGGGACGACATCCACGACTACCAGCCCGGCTACCTCTTCCTGCCGTTCCGACGGACCGGTCCGGAGCAGGTGCGCCGGCACAAGCGGCCCCTCATCGCCGAGGGCGTCCGCATGGTGCAGGCGGAGGTCGACCGGGTCGACCCCGCCGCCCGCGTCGTCCACCTGGGCGACGGCCGCCACCTGGCCTACGACGAGCTCGTCATCGCCACGGGGACCAGTCCCCGCCCTGAGCAGGTGCCCGGCACTCTGGGCCCGCAGTGGCACCGTGAGGTGGGCGAGTTCTACACCTACGAGGGTGCCCTCGCGCTGCGCGAACAGCTCGACAGGTTCTCCGGCGGCCGGCTCGTCGTCCACATCACCGAGCTGCCCATCAAGTGCCCCGTGGCTCCGCTCGAGTTCACCTTCCTCGCCGACGACTTCCTCACCAGGCGCGGCCTTCGTGACCGGACCGAGCTCGTGTTCGTGACGCCGCTGGACGGCGCCTTCACCAAGCCCGTCGCGAGCAGGGCCCTCGGCGACCTCCTCGAGGAGAAGGGGATCATCGTCGAGCCCGACTTCATGGTCGAGCGGATCGACCAAGAACGCCAGGTCCTCGTCTCCTACGACGAGCGCGAGGTGGCCTACGACCAGCTCGTCACCATCCCCCTCAACATGGGCGCCGACTTCGTGGCCCGCTCCGGCCTGGGCGACGAGCTCAACTACGTTGCGGTCGACAAGCACACCATGCGCTCCACCGAGCACCCGCAGATCTGGGCCCTCGGCGACGCCGGCAACCTTCCCACCTCCAAGGCCGGGTCGGTGGCCCACTTCTCCGTGGACGTGTTCGTGGACAACTTCCTTGAGCACGCGGCGGGTCGGCCGATGACCCACTCCTTCGACGGACACGCGAACTGCTTCGTCGAGTCGGGCCACGGCAAGGCGCTGCTCCTCGACTTCAACTACGACACCGAGCCACTGACCGGTCACTTCCCCATCCCCAGGGTGGGCCCGATGACGCTGCTCGGCGAGTCCCGCGCCAACCACCTCGGCAAGCTCGCGTTCCGCCACGTCTACTGGAACGCCCTGCTCCCCGGGCGCCCGCTCGGCCTCCGGGCGCAGATGTCGATGGCCGGCAAGAACCCCGCATAACCCCAGAGAGGACTCCCCATGACCACCACCACCATCGCCGGCCGCCAGGTCGACGTCAACGACGAGGGCTTCCTCGTCGAGCCCGGCCAGTGGACCGAGGACCTCGCCGCCGAGCTGGCCACCCTCATCGGGCTCGAGCTCACCGACGCGCACTGGAAGCTCATCCGCTTCCTCCGCGACGACTACGTCACCCAGGGCGAGACCGCCACGCTCCGCCGGGTGTCCACTCGGACCGGCACCCCGGTCAAGGAGCTCTTCGCGCTGTTCCCGGGCAAGCCCGCCAAGAAGATGGCCTACGTCTCGGGCCTGCCCAAGCCGAAGGGATGCGTGTGATGACCGCCACCGACACCGCACCGATGATCGTCCCGTCGTTCGACTCTCCTCGGAGCGAGGGCCGCAAGCTCGCGATCATCTGCTCCAAGGGGAACCTCGACATGGCGTACCCCGGGCTGATCCTCGCCAACGCCGCCCTCGGCGAGGATGTCGAGACCCACATGTTCTTCACGTTCTGGGGCTTCGACATCATCACCAAGGCCACGATGGCCGACCTGAAGTTCTCCTTCGTCGGCAACACCGCGATGCACCCGCCCGGCCACAGCGGCATGGGTGTCCACCACATGCTCGGAGCCCTCCCGGGTGCCACGACCATGGCCACGAAGATGATGAAGAAGCAGATCGCCGACCTCGACGTCCCCGACGTCCCTGAGTTCCTCGAGCTGCTGAGCGGCTCCGGCGCCCACCTGTGGGCCTGTCGGATGTCGGCGGACATGAACCACCTGACCGAGGACGACCTCTACGAGGGCGTCGAGGGGATCATCTCGGCGAGCGACTTCATCGAGCTCACCGAGGGCGCCCAGCTGCTCTTCATCTGACCCGCTGCCCTGGGTCGAGGAGCGCGGGCACGGGGCCCGGCGGGATCGCTCCCGCCGGGCCTTCCGCAGGTCACGGAACCGGCAGCATGGGCGTCGATCGACCGGCGTCCGCTGGGGCGCTGGCGACGCTCGTCTCGGAGAGCACTTCCACGACCTCGCCGAGCGGGGCGAGGTAGAGAGTCGACAGTCGCGCGACCCGAACAGTGACGGACCACTGCTGGTCGTGCCACGGGAGCGCCTCCGCCTCATGGACGATGCCGGCCTGGCTCGGGCTGCTCAGCTCGTCGAAGCCGCTCGTGTCGAGCAGGACCTCCCACCGGCCGGGGCGGGGGACCCCGACACGCACCCACTCCTTGTCCTCGCCGCCGTAGTTGACGACCGTCGCGACGACGTCGCCGTCCTCGTCGGGTTGCGCGAAGCGCAGGTACGACAGGACGTTGCCCGTGTTGTCGTCTGCGTCGAGCCATCGGAAGCCGGCCGGCTCGGAGTCCAGCGCCCACAGCGCCGGGTGCGAGAGGTAGATCCGGTTGAGCTCCTTGACCATGTTGTGCACGCGGTAGTGGGCCGCGTGGTCGAGCAGCCACCAGTCGAGCGAGCGCCCGTCCCCCCACTCGCCCGGCTGCGCGAACTCACACCCCATGAAGATCAGCTGCTTGCCCGGGTGCGACCACATGTACGCGAGGAAGGCCCGGAGCGTCGCGAGCTGGTCGGTGCGGTTGCCCGGGATCTTGGTCAGGAGCGAGCCCTTGCCGTGGACGACCTCGTCGTGGCTGATCGGCAGCAGGTAGTTCTCGCTGAAGGCGTACATCAGCGAGAAGGTCAGCAGGTTGTGGTGGTACTGCCGGTGGATCGGCTCCTGCGTGAGGTAGCGCAGGGTGTCGTTCATCCATCCCATGTTCCACTTCAGCCCGAAGCCTAGGCCGCCGCCGGACGTCGGCTTGGTGACCCCGGGCCACGACGTCGACTCCTCGGCGATGGTGACGACTCCCGGCACCCTCCGGTATGCCGTCGCGTTGGCCTCCTGGAGCAGGCCGATCGCCTCGAGGTGCTCCCGGCCGCCGTGCACGTTGGGGATCCACTCACCGTCCTCGCGCGAGTAGTCGAGGTAGAGCATCGAGGCGACGGCGTCGACGCGCAGCCCGTCGACATGGAACTCATCGAGCCAGTAGACGGCGTTGGCGACGAGGAAGTTGCGCACCTCGAGCCGTCCGAAGTCGAAGACGTGGGTGCCCCAGTCGGGCTGGTCCCCTCGGCGCGGGTCCGGATGCTCGTACAGGGGCAGGCCGTCGAAGCGGGCCAGCGCGAACTCGTCGCGTGGGAAGTGGCCC
>JAQSWG010000073.1 GCA_029266735.1 Ornithinibacter sp. | reverse complement strand
GTGGCGCCTGTGGTGACGACGTCGTCGACGAGGATGCAAGCGCTTCCGCTGACGGCCTCGGCCCACCGTTCACGCACGGCGAGAGCACCGGCGAGGTTCTCCGCCCGCTCTGTGCGGTCGAGTCGTGACTGGTCGACCACCGCCCTCGTGAGGCGCAGCGCCGGCGCCACCACGAGCGACCTGCCACCCTCTCCCAAGCCGGCCACGCGGGCTACGGCCGCCAGCGCAAGGTCTCCCACCGGGTCGCCGCCCCGCCGCCGACGCGAGGCCCGGGACGACGGCAGTGGCACGACGAGCACCTGCCCGCCCGTCCCCGCCCAGCGACGCAGCAGCGGGTCTGCAGCCAGGGCCGTGGCAACGGACGTCGCCAGCGCGTCCGCGAGCACCGGCGAGAGATCCCGCCGGTCCTCGTCCTTGTATGCCGTCACCGCATCGCGCAGCGCACCCTCGAACCGCGCGGCGGCCCAGCACACCGGCATACCTGGTGGTCGGGGGTCCGGACCCGTGACGCCGGCGCCGCCAACGAGGGATGCCGCCCGCACGCCAGCGCTGCAGGCGCCACAGAGAGGCCCGCCCGGTCCACAGCAGGCGGCGCACCGCGCGGGCAGGACGAGGTCCGCCGCCGCCCGCACCGCGAGTGCCAGCCGGCCCACTCCCCCGATGCTCATCCCACGACGGTCGTCCAGACCGCCGCTGCGATCCACTCGGCCTGGTGGCCTGTGGACGCCCGGAGGCCGGGATGAGGCCTGTGGACAGGCTCAGCCGTGGAGGGCTCAGCCGGCGGCTACGGCCAGGTCGGTCGCCGGTCCGCTGTCGACCCACTGGGAGCCGGCGCGGCCGAGGAGTCGACCCTTGTTGGTCACCACCCAGAGGTCGCGCTCACCCCCGGTCGAGGAGATCGCGACACCGCCCGGGGCAGGTGTCAGGGCGCGCACGTCTCCGCCGATGCCGATCACCGTCGGCTGCTGGGGCGCACCGCGGAGCACCCCGAGGGTGACGAGGGTGCGGTCGTCGAGCCAGGCGAGGCCCGTTGCGCGCTGCAGCGACGAGCCGATCCGGAGCGGCGGAGCAAGCCGCTGCGGCAGCGAACCACCCGCACGCATCACCCCGGCAAGGTCGACCCGGAGGTCGGACCCGTTCGCCAGGGTCGAGACGACGGCGACGAGGTCACCTCCGGGGGAGAGGCGCGACTCCAGGACGCGCCGGCCCTTGAGCCAGTCGGCCTGGACAGGTTGCGCGGCTGCCGCCGTGGGGTCGGCCGGGTTGGCACCCGTGGCGACCACCCACAGACGGGTGCCGTCCCCGCCCTCACCGACGGCACCCATCCAGAGGAACCCGCGGGTGTCGTAGGACGGGTTTCCGACGTCGACACCGTCGAGCGGCACCTCGTATTGGTTCGTCCCCTTCCAGCGGGAGATGCCGTCGCCGCCGGGGTCCACGCCGGCCAGCTCCGTCCCGTCGGGCGAGAGCGCGAGGTGGCGGTAGCTCTGCTTGACAGCCGGGTACGTGCGGGAGCCGGCGGGCTGGCGCGGTTCCTGTTGCCCGAGCCCAGCCGGGTCGAACACGACGACCTCGTCACCGCGGCGGACGACGGGGTTGGCAAGGGCGGCCGGTGGAGTCTCGCGGAACCTCACCTCCGTGAGGCTGCCCGCGGTGCCGTCGAGCCCGTCGAGGTCGACGGGCACCCCGTTGACCGAGAGGGCGACCCGCGTGACGGCAGTGTCCTGGCTCAGCGTCCTCACGAACTGCGCCCAGAGGTTCTGGCGGTTCGCCTCCCCTGCACCCAGCCGGCTCGAGATGAGGTTGACGGTCGCGATCCCGCCTTCCACCGACACGGCGTCACCGAGCAGCCGTGCGCCGGCAGGAACGGCGGTCGTGGCCGCGCCGGCGAGGTGGTCGGGCACGGGCACCAGCTGGGCGCGCGCGAGGCGGGTCGCCAGCTTGTCGGAAGGGAACCAGCGCACGTCCGGGACGAGCGCCCGGCGGCTCGTCGAGACGTAGTGCACGGCATACGGCTGCACGAGGCGGGTGACCTCGGTGCTGGCGATCCAGCGGCCGAACCCCTTCGGCAGCGTGCTGATCCGCCACTCCCCGCCCACCGTGGAGACACCGAAGGTGGCGGTCACCGTCGTGCCGGGCGCGGCCGCCGTGTGGCGCCCGTTCGCGTCCACCGTGCCGGCCGCCTCGGCGGTGATCCGCACCGTCGCGGGGTCGAGGAGCGTCGCGGAGGGTGGCACGTCGTCGGCGAGCAGGACGATGGTGCCGTCCGGGTTCCAGTCGTCACTCACCGCCGTCGTGAGGAAGGCGCGAGCGTTGTCGTATGCCGCGTCACTCGCGGCTCCGGCCCGCACGAAGCCCGCCACGATGCTCTCCTGGTTCGCGCCGGGAAGGGGGCCGGGGAAGAAGACGCGGATGTCGGGCGGGTCGCCGCTGCCGACCACGAGCCCCTGCTCCACCGGTCCACCGGTCGACAACCCACCACCGCACCCAGCCACCAGCACGGTGACTGCGGCGAGCAGGGTCGGCACCAGCCGGCGCCGCATCACGGGTCCTCCAGGGGACCGAGCGGAAGCGGTGAGCCGTGCAGCGTCTCGCCGGCGCGCTGGGGCACGGTCAGCCGGAAGCGCGAGCCGACCCCGGGCTCGCCCCACGCCTGGAGCCAGCCGTTGTGGAGGCGGGCGTCCTCCAGCGAGATCGACAGGCCGAGTCCCGTGCCGCCGGTGGTCCGGGCACGGGCGGGGTCGGCTCGCCAGAACCGGGTGAACACGTTGGCGGCCTCACCGGGGCGCAGACCGACACCGTGGTCCTCGACGACGATCGCCACGGCATCCAGACCCACGCCGATGTGGATGTCGATCGGCCTGCCCTCCGCGTGCTCGATGGCGTTGACGACGAGGTTGCGCACGATGCGCTCCACCCGGCGCTCGTCCACCTCCGCCTCGGCAGGCACGTCCGGTGCATGCACGGTCACGACGCACCGCCGCCGGTCCGCGAGTGGCCGGGTGGCCTCCACGACGCTGCACACCGTGGCGCGCAGGTCGATGGGCTCGATCTCGAGCACTGCGGCCCCGGCGTCGAAGCGGCTGATCTCGAGCAGGTCGTAGAGGAGCGCCTCGAACCGGTCGAGCTCACCGGCCAGGAGCTCGGCCGAGCGGGCGACGGAGGGGTCGAAGCCCTTGCGGGACTCGTGGATCAGGTCGACGGCCATCCGGATCGTGGTCAGCGGTGTGCGCAGCTCGTGGGAGACGTCGGAGACGAATCGCTGCTGCACCGCGGACAGACCTTCGAGCTGGCGGATCTGGGACTGGAGGCTGTCGGCCATCCCGTTGAACGACGTCGCGAGGAGGGCCAGGTCGTCCTCGCCTCGCGCCGGCATCCGCTCGTTGAGCTTTCCCGCCGAGAGCCGCTGCGCGACGACACCGGCCCGGCGCACGGGGGTGACGACCTGCCGGGTGACGACCAGGGCGACGGTGCCGACGAGGAGGGTGAGGATGATGCCGGCGACGAGGAACGAGCTGCTGATGAGGTCCATCGTCGCCACCTCCTGCGTCATCGGGTAGACGAAGTAGAGGTCGTAGGGGCCGGCGTTCGGCACCCGGACGACGCTGCCCACGGTGACCGCCGGGAAGGTCTGATCGCCAACCGTCACCTCGCCCAGCTGCGTCTGCTGACGGTCGGGGAATGCCGCGACGGCCGCCTGGAGCTCGTCGCTCACCGCGTCGATGTCGAGCGCCCCGCTGGACCTCTCGGCGAGGACGATGTCGCTCTGGTTTCCGGCGGACCGGTTCATGACGACATAGCGGCTGGGCTCCCCTCCCGGGGCGGCGAGGATGCGCGACATGATGTCGGCGGCCGCCTGGTCCAGGTCGTCGACCGAGGTCGACGTCGAGGCGTCCCACTGGCTCTGGGCGCGTTCGGTGAGGGCGAGGGCCTCGTTCTGCGACGCATCGACGCGGTCGCGCTCCAGACCGTTGGCGATCTGCTGGTGGAGCACGCCGCCGAGCAGGGACACGCTGACGAGCCCGAGGAGCATCGTCGTCGTCACCACGCGGAGCTGGAGCGACTGGCGCCAGCGCCGGCGGGTAGCGAGAACCCCCCGCCGCAGCGCAGCCCCGACGTCAGTGAGCTCCTGGCGCCCGCGCTCTCGACGCGTCGCCAGTGTCGTCCGCATGCCGACCTCGGCGGAACCGGACACTGTCAGGCCTGGCCGGCCTTGTAGCCGACGCCGCGGACGGTGACGACGATCTCGGGGCGCTCCGGATCGTGCTCGATCTTGGAGCGGAGGCGCTGCACGTGCACGTTGACGAGGCGGGTGTCGCCCGCGTGGCGATAGCCCCAGACCTGCTCGAGCAGGACCTCGCGGGTGAAGACCTGCCACGGCTTGCGGGCCAGGGCCACGAGCAGGTCGAACTCGAGCGGCGTCAGGCTCAGGGCCGCGCCGTCACGCATGACGGAATGGCCTGCCACGTCGATGACGAGGTCGCCGATCGTGAGGCGCTCCGGGTCCGGCTCGTCGCCGCGGCGCAGCCGGGCGCGGACCCGGGCGACGAGCTCCTGCGGCTTGAACGGCTTCACGACGTAGTCGTCAGCGCCCGACTCCAGGCCGAGGACGACGTCCACCGTGTCGGTCTTGGCGGTGAGCATGACGATCGGCACACCGGACTCGGCCCGGATCTGACGGCACACCTCGAGCCCGTCCATGCCCGGCAGCATGACGTCGAGGAGGACGACGTCGGGGCGCTGGTCGCGGAAGGCACCGATGGCGTCCGTACCGTCGGCGACGTGGTGCACCTCCATGCCCTCGTTGCGCAGGACGATTCCCAACATCTCCGCCAACGCCAGGTCGTCGTCGACGACCAGCACGCGACCCTTCACGTCGGCCAGTTCCTTTCCGCACAGATCACTCGGGGAAGGATCAGTCTCCCACAGCGGTCTGGGAAGACCCTGTATGGCGCAGGTGGGCGGCCTGGCCGCTACCCTTCACTGGGTGACCCGACTGCGCTGGCTCCGGTGGCTCGACGCGTCGATGGCCATCCGCCTCGCGTTCGCCTTCTTGGCCATCCTCATCCCTGTGTTCGCCAAGAGGTCGGTCGTGGAGGTCCTGCCGTGGCTTCTCCTGGTCGTCGCCCTCGATCTGGTCGTGGATGCCCTCGAACGTATGCCGCTGGTGCGCCAAGGCGTGGTCGACAGCCTGGTGATGGCGCTTCTCGCGCTCTCAGCGGCTGCTGCCGGGGCGGCGTTCGCCCTTGAGGGGACCGGAGCGGCGCTGCTCATCGTCATCCCCGCCTACCACGCCGGCACCATCTATGGTCGTTTCGGCTTCCTGCTCACCGCCGCCATCGGCGGAGCTGCCTTCCTGGGCGCGGTGGCGCTCCTTCCGGCGGCGCCGGGCGTCACGTCGCAGATGTTGGCCTGGCTGGCTGCCGCGTCGCTGCTGGGCATTCTGGGCGCCTGGAACCAACGGCTGGCGGCCGAGCAAGGTGACCATGACGCGGACCCCGCGGCCCGCGAGGCCATCGAGCTCATCGAGCGCCTGCATGACATCTCGTCGCAGATGTCGACCGGCCTCGACGCGCTGGCCAGCGCCACCCTGGCCCTCGACCTGCTGGCTGCGGACGTCCCCTCGATCCGCAGTGCCGTGCTCGTCACCCATGACGCCGAGCACCTGGTGCCGGTGGCCCTGCGAGGGTCGACGCGCGCGCCGTGGGCGGTCGCCGATCACGTGTCGGGCGTCCTCTCCGTCGGACCGGCGAAGTGGGCACCGACACAGGTGACCTTCGTCGACGACCTCGGAGAGCGGCGCGCCCTCGTGGTGCCCTGTGCTCTGGGCAACGGCTCGACGACCGTCCTCGTGGCGGAACGGCCCGAGGCGCAAGCCTTCACCGGGGGGGAGCTGCGGGTGGCCAGTGAGGTCACCCGGCGCATCGCGCCGACCATCCAGGCAGGGCTCCTCTTCGGTCAGCTGCGCCAGGTCGCGAGCATCGAGGAGAGAGACCGGATCTCCCGCGACATCCACGACGGGATCGCTCAGGAGCTCGCCGCCCTGGGCTACCGGGTCGACGCCGTGCGCGCACAAGCCGGGCCCCCCGGAACGGGCATGCGTGACAGCCTCGACGAGCTGCGCGACCACCTGAGCGACGTCATGGCTGACCTCCGCCTGAACATCACCGACCTCCGCGTGGCCGAGCGACCCGGCACCGGCCTGGGGGCCGTCCTGAGCGCCGCAGTTCAGAGCTTCGGGAGCGTGACGGGGATGCGCACGACGGTGACCGTGAGTGAGCGCCAGCGGCGCCTCGACCCCCGGCTCGAGATCGTCGTGCACCGCCTGGTCATGGACGTGCTCGCCGATGCGCAGGCAAGTGGCGCCCGGAACGCCTCTGTCACGCTGACCGCCTCGATCGTGGGGCCGACGAGCGTGGAGGTGTCCCACGACGGGAACCCGAGGACCGCACGGCAGGCCTACAAGACGCCGGCCGTCGACGGGGTCGACGCACATCTTGCGGTCCAGTCGGACACCCGGGGTCGAACGACCGTTACCCTGACGGTCGAGGAGTCGGCGCAGGTGGTCGGTGCGGCTCGAAGGACGTCCTGAGGACTGGGGAGGGACCGTGACGCTGAGCGTGGTGCTCGTCGACGACCACGCGGTCGTCCGGGAGGGAGTGGCCGCGATGCTCGAGGCCCAGGAGGACATCGAGGTCGTCGGGCAGGCAGGCTCCCTCGCCGAGGGTAACGCGCTCGTCGACCGCCTCCTCTCGACTGGTGTGAACGGGCCACTGGTGGCTGTCATCGACGTCACGATGCCCGACGGCAGCGGGCTGTCGCTCGTCCGATCGGCACGGGAGCGCTCCAAGGCCATCGGCCTCGTCGTGCTCACCATGCTCGATGACGACTCGAGCCTCCTCGAGGCACTGGATGCCGGCGCCTCGGCACTCGTTCGCAAGAGTGCGCCCTCGGAGCAGGTGATCTCGGCGGTGCGCCGGGCAGCGCAGATGCCGCTCGAGTTCTCGGCCAGCGGACTCGCCGAGGCCATGCGCCGGCGGAGCGACTCACCACAGACCTCGCTGACCGCCCGCGAGGCGGAGGTCCTCAAGCTTCTCGTGGAAGGGGCCTCGGTGGCGCAGGTGGGACGTGCCCTCTTCATGAGCCCGTCGACCGTCAAGACCCACATCGGCAAGATCTACGAGAAGCTCGGGGCCCACAACCGTGCCAGCGCCGTCATCGCAGCCGTGCGACTCGGTCTGGTGGCCGACAACCGGAGCAGCCGGGGTCTTTCCGGCTCGCCCTGAGCGCGATGACGTCCGGCGGCCTCACATCTGCGAGAAGAGCTCCATGATCCGGATTGCTCCCGGGCCGATGATGACGATGAAGAGCGCCGGGAAGATGCAGAGCAGCAGCGGGAACAGGATCTTCACGGTGACCTTCTGCGCCTGCTCCTCGGCACGCTGACGACGGGCGATACGCATCTCCTTCGTCTGCTCTCGCAGGACCGCGGCGATCGGGAGACCCATGCGGTCCGCCTGCACCAACGCGCTGACGAAGGTCTTGACCTCTGGCGCCGTCGTCCGTTCCCCGAGGGAGGCGAAGGCATCGGCCCTGCTCTTGCCGATCTGGATCTCGGAGAGGACACGGGCGAACTCGCCGCCGATCGGCCCGGTCACGGTCCGTGCAACTTGGAGGATCGCCGCGTCGAAGCCCTGGCCCGCCTCGACGCAGACGGTCAGCATGTCAAGGGCATCCGCCAGCCCTCGGCGCATCTCCTGCTGGCGTCGGAGGCCGGCGTTGTACACGAGGAGATCGGGAAGGAAGAAGGTGAAGGCGCCGAACGCCGCAGCGGCCAGAACCGTCCAGAAACTGAACCCGAAGAAGACGAGAACCAGCACGACCCCGAAGACCAGGCCGATGCCCTTGAGGCCCATGATCCGTTCGACGGACCACGCCGGGGGGTTCCCAGCCTTGTCCAGGGAGTGCGCGATCCGCTCGCCGGTGTCGTTCGGGGAGATCCGCACAGCAAGGCCACGGAGCGCCCCGAGAAGGGGATCCAACAGGCGGTCGCGAGCGGCGAGCTGGTTCTTCGCGACGGTGTTGCGCGACGGCTGGTTGTTGACGAGCTCCAGCGACCTGGCGACACCGGTGGTCTGCCCGGACCCCACGGAACTGGCGAGAACGACGACGGCCACCGCGACGACGAAGAGGGCCAAGCCCAGCACCAGGAGCACTGTCACACCTCGATCTGCACGACTTTGCGCATCCAGAAGATGCCGATCACCATCGTCACGATTCCCACCGCGCACATGACCAGACCCAACACGGTGGTCCAGAGCAGGCTGACGTAGTCGTAGTTCGAGATCGTCGTCCAGATGAGGAGGACGATCGGCAAGGCGATGAGGATGTATGCCGAGAACCGGCCCTCCGCCGAGAGAGCCCGCACGTGCCGCCGAAGCCCCTCGCGCTCCCTCAGCGTTGCGGCCGTGGTGCGGAGCGTCTCCGCCAGGTTGCCTCCGACCTCACGCTGGATGCGGATGGCCATCGTCGCCCACCGCATGTTCTCGGAGTCCATCCGCTCGGCCATGTGGTCCAGGGCGTCGGACACGTCCGCACCGATGCGTGTCTCCGCCAGTGCCCGCGAGAACTCCTTGGAGGCCGGCTGGGGCGCGTCCCTCGCGACCGCGTCCAGCGCCTGGAGCAGACTGAACCCGCTCGCAAGGCTGGTCGCGACGAGCATGAGCACATCGGGAAGGACGAACTCGAATGCCCGGGCACGGCGCCGTGCGAGGTAACGAAGGAGAGCGGGAGGGAGAAGCAGGCCAAGTAGGACACCGAGGATGAGCCCCACGAGACCGGAGCGCGAGGACAGCACGACGTATCCCAGAGCCGCTCCCACGATGACAGCGACGACCCGAAGGACGAACCACTCACCCGCCCGCCACGGGAGGTCGGCCCGGTCGAGCAGTCTCATCGTCCTGGTGGTGGACTCCCGTCCCTCCATCACCTTGTCGCCGAACTGGATGAGCGACTCGCTGATGGCGCTCGGGCTCGCCTGCTGCTTCGCCTGGGGCCTCAGCGATGCCAGGCCGTACTGGTCGATCGTGGCTACCCGTTCCTTGCGGGCCGAGCGGAACATCGGGGCAAGGATCGCCATGACGAGCACGAAGACCCCCAGGAACAGCGCGATCAACGCAGCAGGGAGGAGCCACCAGGTCCACTGCGGAGACGTGTCGCCCCGACGGGGAGCACCAGCACCTGGCACGCCCGCGGCGGAGGACGTAGGCGCCGGCTCGATGGTCGGTGCTCGCGACCCGAGGTCGACGTCCGACCGGGCGACGAAGGTGTCTGGCCCGGCGGCACCACGGACGACGAGCTCCTGGACTCCGGTGAGACCCCCTGGCCGCGCAACGCTGATGGGGACCTGCGACTGCAGCGTCAGCGCCGCGGCGTCGAAGGCCTTCGCAACCGCCGAGCGGTCGGCAGCCGCCACGACCGAGCCGCCGCCAGCCTTGGCGAACTGCTGCAGCACGGAGCTGTTCGCCTCCGCACTCTTGAACGCGACGACCTCAGCCCTCACCTTCGCCTTGGAGAGCGCCGTCACGGCAGCCGCGCGCGCCTTGCGTTCGCCGGCCGCACCTCCCGCGCGCTCCGCGACGGTGTCACCGCCGTCGCTGAGCAGGACGATGCTGCGCTCCCCTTCGGTGCCGAGTCCGCGCACGGCATCCTGGACGGCGGCGTACAACGAGGTCTCGCCGTCGGAGCGCAGCGCGTTGACGGCGCTCTGGACCTTCGCCCGGTCCGTCGTCGGCTCGACGTCGATGCCCGAGGTGTCTGCGAACGACACGACACCGACCTTGACGTCTGCCGGCACCTTGGCGAGGAAGTCCTTGACCGCCGACCGCACGGTGACCATGCCCGACGCGTTCATCGACCCACTGGTGTCGATGACGAGCATCGTCGTCCGCTGCGTGTCGTCGGCACGCACCGTGACGTTGACGGCCTGCCCGCCCAGCGTGCCGGAGACCGATGCAGGGTCGACGACGCTCGCGCTGTCGCCACGGATGATGAGCGTCCCTGTGACCGCCGTGTCGCTCGACCTCAGGTCACTCAGCGACGCGTCGACCGTCTCCGCCAGCGCCAGGGGCGCGCCAGCGACGAGGAGAAGACCTCCGGCGACGGAGGCGAGGAGCCTCGAGGTGAGGGAACGTGGCAGGGAGGTGGTCACGGTCATCGCGCACCGAACGTGAACATCGTCGGGTGGAGCTCGATGCCGAGGTCCGCCAGCTCCTGGGTGAACCTCGGACGCAGACCCGTGCTGACGAGCTGCCCGCGGAAACGGCCCACCTCGTCGCGACCGGCGGAGTAGTCGAAGGTGAACAGATCCTGCAACGTGATGATCTCCCCCTCCATGCCGATCACCTCGGTGATGGCCACGATGCGCCTCGAGCCGTCCTTGAGGCGTGCCTGCTGGATGATGAGGTCCAGAGCGCCGGCGACCTGCTCCCGGATTGCGCGGACGGGGAGGTCCACGCCGGCCATGAGGACCATGGTCTCGAGGCGGGACAGGGAGTCACGGGGGCTGTTGGCGTGAACGGTCGTGATGGACCCGTCGTGCCCGGTGTTCATGGCCTGGAGCATGTCGAGCGCGGCGCCGTCGCGGACCTCTCCGACGACGATGCGGTCGGGCCGCATGCGAAGGGAGTTCCTCACCAGGTCGCGAATCGAGATCGTGCCGCGCCCCTCGATGTTGGCCGGACGTGACTCGAGGCGGAGGACGTGGTCCTGGTGGAGCTGCAGCTCGGCCGCGTCCTCGATCGTGACGATCCGCTCTTCCTCCGGTAGGTAGGAGGAGATGACGTTGAGAGTGGTCGTCTTCCCGGAACCGGTGCCGCCCGAGATGACGATGTTGCGGCGGCCCAGGACGCAGGCACGGATGAAGTCGCGGACCGGCACCGACATCGTGCCGAAGGCGATGAGGTCGGCGTCCGTGAAGGGGTCGGCGGAGAACTTCCGGATGGTGAGCGCCGCACCGTCCAGTGCCACCGGGGAGATGACGGCATTGACGCGCGAGCCGTCGGGGAGACGTGCGTCGACCAGAGGACTCGCCTCGTCGATCCGCCGACCCACGCGACCCACGATCTTGTCGATCACCCGCCGAAGATGCGCCTCGCCGCTGAAGTGGGTGTCGACCGGGTAGATCTTGCCCGCGCGCTCGACGTAGATGGAGTCCGCGCCGTTGACCATGATCTCGGTGATCTCCGGATCCCGGAGGAGCGGCTCCAGCGGGCCGTGGCCGAGGATCTCGTCGGAGACCTCCTGGGCGATACGGGTGCGGTCCGCGTGGGAAAGGGGGGTGTGCTCCGCATCGATGGTCTGCTGGAGCGTCTGCCGCACCTGAGCCGCAAGCTCGGCCTCGGGCAGGTGCGGGTCATAGAGCCGTGGGCCGAGGTTGTCGATGAGTGACTGGTGGACCCGGCCCTTGACGCCCGCGTACGGGTCCTGGGCACGACGGCGTCGCCCGCTCCCCTTGTCGGTCTGCAGCTCCGCGGCGGATGCCGCCGGGTTCTGCGTTCGTCGGACACTGTCCAGGCGGTCGGCCAGGCTCATCTGCGCCCCCTGAAGAGACTCTTGCGCTGGGATGAGGACTCCATGGTGGCGCCGAAGCGCTGACGGATGTGAACGTCCGTGAGCTCCCGGATCGCAGCGGTGACGGTGCCGCGCGGGTCGTCGAGCACGACGGGGACCCCCCGGTTCACCGACGCGGGGACGCTCAGCGAGTTCGGGATGTTCACCGCGATGGGCGACTTGATCGCGGTGACGACGTCGTCGGGGCGCAGGCCGACCTTGGCGTCCGCGCGGTTCAGGACGATGATTCGCGCGTCCTTCGGGCTGCCCAACATGTCGAGGGTGTCGATGGCCACCCGGAGGTTCTTGACGGCGGGAATGTCCAGCGTGGCGATGAGGATCAGCGCCGAGCTGATGTCGCACGCCGCCAGCACGTGCTCGGTGAACGACGGCGGCGTGTCGACGATGATGTAGTCGTAGTGCTGCCGTGCCAGCTTCAGCAGCTCGATGACGACGTTGACGGGTATCCGGTCGGCATCGCTCGGGTCGCTGGGCGCGCAGATGACGTCCAGACCGCTGGGCTCGTGCACCGTCACCAAGGAGG
>JAQSWG010000072.1 GCA_029266735.1 Ornithinibacter sp. | reverse complement strand
GCCGCCGACGAGGACGTCGTGGATGGACGTCTCGACCGCGTCGGGGTCCACCCCGAGGCTGAAGGTGAGGCACGCCTGAGGGTCGAGGTCGACGAGCAGAACCCGGCGGCCCTGCTCCGCGAACGCCGCACCGAGGGAGGCGACGGTGGTGGTCTTCGCGACGCCGCCCTTCTGGTTGGCGAGGGCGATGATGACGGCCTTGCGCTTGGGCGCCATGCGTGGCCTTTCGGGGGGACCGCGGGACGCGCCGATTCTCTCATCCGGGGCGGCGGGTCACCCCACCCCCGCACCCCCCGCGAGGACGAAGCGGCGGAAGGACTCCGCGGACGGCAGGAGTGGGCGGCCGCGCACCCAGGCGACGCCGACCTCCCGATGGGCCTCGGCGTCCGTCACCGGCACGATCCGCGTCCGCGCGAAGGTCGTCGGAGCCGGCAGCCCCATGGCCGGCACGACAGCGACGCCCAGCCCGGCTGCCACGAGGCCACGGACCGTCGGAAGGTCGTCGGCCTCGAAGGCGATGTCGGGGGTGAAGCCGGCCGCCTCGCAGAGGGCCAGGGTCTTGGTGCGCATGCCGGAGGGAGCGCGCCGGACGACGAAGGGCTCGTCGGCGACCTCACCCAGGGCGACACCGTCACGGTCGGCCAGCCGGTGGGTCGTCGCGACGGCGAGGACGAGCGGCTCCACGAGGATCCGTCGCCACTCGATGTCCGGGCCGGTGACCCGGTCCGCGGTGAGCTCGACGTCGGCCCGTCGGGTCGCGAGCTGTTGGGACACCGCTCCGCTCTCCCCCACCTGGGTCCGCGACAGCACGATGCGGACCCGTGGATGGTCGTGCCGGAACGCGCGGATCAGACCGGGCACCAGCCAGGAGCCGAGGCTGAGCGGGAAGGCGAGCGTGACCACCCCGCCCTCGGGGTCGACGAGCTCGTCGAGGGCCGCCAGCCCGTCGTCGAGCGCGTTGACGAGCGAGTCGACGTGCCGCTTGAAGGCTGCCCCGGCGTGCGTCATCCGCAGCACCCGGCCGGAACGGCGCAGCAGCGGCGTGCCGACCTCGCGTTCCAGGCGGGCCAGGGCGCGTGAGACGCCCGGCTGGCTCACCCCGAAGACGTCACTGACCTCGGTGACGGTATAACCGTCGGCGACGAGCTGGAACCAGCGCAGCGTGTCGGTGTCCATCCCATGACGATAGTGCATGCGAGGCATGTGCCGATTTCATTGGACGCATGGGCCATGCCAGGCGCACAGTGGAGGCATGAACACGACAGCACTCTGGACCACCGTCAAGGACGAGCTCCGCGCCCGTCGCGAGGCACGCGAGGCGTTGAAGGCCCTGCGCGCCGACCTCGCCCACTACCGCACCCCGGCCGAGATCGAGGACCTCCTCGCCACCGTCGACAGCGAGGACTCGCCGGAGGCCGAGCTCATCCGGGGCATCCTCATGGACAACCTCCACGCCTACCACTCCCGGCACGCCGTCAGCGCCTGAGGCGCCGGGGCGCCTGAGGCGACCCGGAGTCTGAGCCCACTCGGCGTCTGAGCCCACTCGGCGTCTGAGCCCACTCGGCGTCTGAGCCGACTCGGCGCCATTGCGGCATCCGGGTCACGGCCCGGCCGTCGGGTCGGTCTCGGGCAGAACCCGCCGACCGATGGGGCCCGGGTTCCACGCCACCTCCCAGCGGAAGCCGTCCGGATCCGTCAGGTACCCGCTGTAGCCGCCCCACTCCCGGGACACCGGACCGTGGGTCTCGGCGCCCGCGTCACGAGCGACCTCCAGGACCTCGTCGACCTCGGCGGGGGTGGCGACGTTGTGGGACAGCGTCATGGGGACGACCCCGACCCCGCTGAGCGCCGGAGCACCGACCTCCGCTTCGAAGGCGCCGCGGTCCCACAGCGACAGGACCAGGCGCTCCCCGACGGCGAACATGAGAACCTCGCCGGGCACGTGGAGCTCCGGCCTCCAGCCGAGGCCCTCGGCGTAGAACGCGTGTGAACGCTCCACGTCATGCACCGCCAAGGTCACGAAGGACACACGCTGCTCCATGGGTCGAGCGTGCCAGACAGGCCTTCGCTGCGGCTCAGGGCCGGGCCTCCGCCTGGACCACCGTGGCGGCCTCGGACGGTGGTGCGTCCTCGAGCGCCGCCCAGTCGGACTTCTCCGGTGCGGCCACCTGCCCCTCCGCACAGTGCGCCCGCAGGTCGCACCATCCGCACATCGGTCCCGGTCGCGCGGGGAACAGCTCTGACCCCTCCCCCCGAACGGCGAAGTCGAGGTCCGCACGCTGGGCGTCGCGCGCGATCGACCGGGCCTGCTCCACCTTGCGCGTGAGCGACTCCGAGGTGTGCTCGTGCACGCCCACGGTGCCGGTCGGCACGTGGTGGAGCTCCACGCGCACCGTCCGTCGCCGGAACATCTTCCACGCCGCGGCCGCGTAGAGGGCGAGCGCCAGGGAGGTCCGCGCGTCGTCGTCGGTCGGAGGCACCCGCGAGGTCTTGTAGTCGACGACGACGAGCTCGCCGTCGCGGTCGTCGAGCCGGTCGACGCGTCCGCTCACCCGGAGCCCACCACTGACGAACGAGACCGTCCGCTCGATGCCGACCGGCTGGGTGCGTGGGTCGACGCCCTCCAGGTATGCCGTCACGGCCGCACGCATGCGCCTCCGCCACTCCTGGGACTGCTCGCCGTCGCGGAAGCCGACGTCGATCCACGACCGGTCGAGCAGGCCCGCACCACCCGTGGGCGTCCGCTCCGGAAGGTCCCACCAGTCGCGGAGCGCGTTGTGCACGGCGTTACCGACCGAGGTGTGGGCTCGCTGCGAGCGGCGTGGTGGAGCCGGGCGGTCGAGGTACTGGAGCCGGTAGCGCCGGGGGCAGTCGAGGAAGGCCAGGAGCTTGCTCGGGCTGGCGGCATACAGCGGAGCGGGCATGCCGGGCAGCTCCACCTGGGTCGCCTCCGTCACCCGCTCAGGAGTCCGCTCTGCGCTCACCGTGCGACCGTAACGTCCTGCACCGACGGCCCTTCGGCGCAACCCCCGGGTGTCCACAGGACCTGACACACTGTGCGGTGATGGCCCTCAGCGCGTTCGACCTCTTCTCCGTGGGCATCGGCCCGTCCAGCTCGCACACGGTGGGACCGATGCGCGCCGCGCGCACCTTCACCGAGGGACTGCGCGCGGACGGGCTGCTGTCCGACGTGGGGCGGGTCCGCGCCGAGCTGTTCGGCTCCCTCGGCGCGACGGGGCACGGCCACGGTTCGGTCAAAGCCGTGGTCCTCGGACTGGAGGGCGAGGCCCCCGAGACCACGGACCCCCGGCGTGCCGACCCTCGGCTCGACGAGGTACGAGCCGCCGGCCAGCTGCGCCTCGCGGGCACGCACGAGGTCCCGTGCGACCTCGACTCGGACATCGTCCTGCACCGGCGCGCCAACCTTCCCTTCCACGCGAACGGCATGCGCTTCACGGCATACGCCTCGACCGAGCCGACCGAGGGGGAGGAGCCGCTGCGGCAACGCGACTACTACTCGGTCGGTGGAGGCTTCGTGCTGCGTGAGGACGAGATGGGCGACGACGTCATCGACCGCGACCACACCGCGGTCCGCTACCCGTTCACCACCGGTGAGGAGCTTCTGGCTCGCTGCGAGGAGTCGGGCCTCCCGATCAGCGGGGTCATGCTCGCCAACGAGCAGGCCTGGCGGTCTGAGGACGAGGTGCGCGCCGGGCTGCTCCACCTCTGGCAGGTCATGCAGGAGTGCGTCGACAACGGCTGCCGGGCCGAGGGTGTGCTGCCCGGCGGGCTCAAGGTGCAGCGCCGAGCCCCACGACTCGCGCGCCAGCTGCACGGGGAGCACGAGGATGACCCGCTCGCAGCCATGGACTGGGTGACCCTCTACGCCCTGGCGGTCAACGAGGAGAACGCCTCCGGCGGCCGGATCGTCACCGCCCCGACGAACGGTGCGGCGGGCATCATCCCCGCCGTGCTGCACTATTACACGCGCTTCGTGCCCGGTGCCGACGACGACGGCGTCGTGCGCTTCCTCCTCACGGCAGCCGCGATCGGCAGCCTCTACAAGGAGAACGCGTCGATCTCCGGTGCGGAGGTGGGCTGCCAGGGCGAGGTGGGCTCGGCCTGCTCGATGGCCGCCGGGGCACTCGCGGAGGTGCTCGGGGGCACGCCCGACCAGGCGGAGAACGCTGCGGAGATCGGGATGGAGCACAACCTCGGCCTCACCTGCGACCCCGTCGGCGGTCTCGTGCAGATTCCCTGCATCGAGCGGAACGCGGTCGCGTCGGTGAAGGCGATCACGGCCGCCCGGCTGTCGCTGCGCGGCGACGGGAACCAGGTCGTCTCCCTCGACAAGGTCATCAAGACCATGCGTGACACCGGGCGCGACATGAAGGTGAAGTACAAGGAGACGGCCCGCGGCGGGCTGGCGGTCAACGTCATCGAGTGCTGAGACGGGCCGCGCGAGTCCGTCCGTGGTCCGGGGGCGGCGAGGTGCCATCGCGGCACCTGGGTTCGACGCGCGGGACGGCCGGTCACGATGGCCCCGAAGGACGCGTTCCGCGACCTAGCGTTGTCGCCATGTCTGTCGACGAGGCCCACACCCGACCGTCCGGCACCTCCGACGCGACCGTCGAGGCGGTCGGCAAGCTGTCCGAGGCCTTCGAGGTCATCGAGGACGCACGGGGGCAGCTGTTCAACTTCCACCGCAAGATCGGCATGGCCGACCTCGCCCTCGGCGAGGCGGTCGCCCTCCTGCGTGAGGCGGGACATCCCGAGATCGCCGACCGGCTCGACGAGGAGGTCCTCGGCCGCAACATCCTCGCCGGGCGGTGGACCTTCCAGATCCTCGAGGAGTTCGAGGACGGCTACTACGCCGCCTTCAAGGAGCACGACCGACGCGTGCGCGAGGAGCTCATGGGCGGCAAGCGACACGTCTTCGAGGCAGAGATGAAGCAGGACCGGCGCACGGCCGGTCAGGCCGGCCACGCCGCCACGCCGAACGAACCGGCCGCCGGCTGACGCCGGGACCTCAGCCGTCGAGGGCCGCCCGGACCCGGTCGAGCACGGCCTGCTCCCGCTCGCTCACCTGCTGGGCCCCGAAGCCCAGGAAGCCGCCCTCCTTCGCGGCGTCCGCCGCTGCCTGCGCCGCTGCCACGAGCCAGCGACCGAACGCCGCGGCCTCCTCCGGGGTCGCCTTGGCCGCCACGACGCCCTTGACCTCCGTGAGCTCCGCCAGCACCGCCTCGCCGGGGCTCGAGCCGGTGGGCCGGAACCCGCTGAGCGGGTTCTGCCGCTCCTGGGCCATCCCCTGGATCTCCAGCGCCACCTCGCTGAGCAGCTGCTCACGGCTGGGCGGGTTCGTCGCGTTCTTCAGCGAGGCCATGGACTCCTTGGCCGTCTCGATGGGACCGCCGGGGTCGGCGAGCGAGATGGCGAGCCCGGCCACCAGCGGGGCGCGCACGACTCGGGTCCACTCGTCCTCGGTGAAGTCGCTCTTGGTCGTCACGGCAGGGTCCTTCCTCGTCGGAGCCACCTGAGGTCGGTCGGTGGTGGGCCGATGCTACGGCCCAGCCGGGGGTCGCAGACGCCCGAGCGGCACGTCTCGCGGCCGGGTGACGTATCACTCGTGGCGTGGGCGCCTCCTCCCGGTATGCACATGATCACGCCGGGCATCGCCGCCTCCCTCACCCCCCAGACCCTCCGTGCCCGCCCACAGCGTGACCCGGAGGCTCCTCGTCGCCGGCCCGTGGCGCACCTGCGCGCGTGGCACCTCCCGCACCTGCCGCGGCTGTTCCACCGCCACGCCTGACGGCGGAGCGGCGGCCCGCGACCGGGTCTCAGCTGAAGACGACCGTCCGGTCGCCGTTGAGCAGCACCCGCGACTCGCAGTGCCATCTCACGGCGCGGGCGAGCACCCGCGACTCGACCTCCTCGCCGGCCCGCACGAGGTCGTCGGGCGCCATCCGGTGGTCCACCCGCACGACGTCCTGCTCGATGATCGGCCCCTCGTCGAGATCCGCGGTGACGTAGTGCGCGGTCGCCCCGACGAGCTTCACCCCTCGGGCGAACGCCTGGTGGTACGGCTTGGCGCCCTTGAACGACGGCAGGAACGAGTGGTGGATGTTGACCACCCGTCCCGACAGGTCTCGGGACAGGTCGTCGGAGAGCACCTGCATGTACCGCGCCAGCACCACGAGCTCGACGCGGTGGGCCGCGACGATCTCCCTCAGCCGCGCTTCGGCCTCCGGCTTCGTCCCGGGCGTGACCGGCACGTGGTGGAAGGGGATGCCGTACGACTGCACCAGCGTCTCCAGGTCGCGGTGGTTCGACACCACCGCGGGGATCTCCATGTTCACCGCTCCTGACCTCCAGCGGAACAGCAGGTCGTTGAGGCAGTGCCCGAACCTGCTCACCATGAGCAGGGCCCGGTAGGGGGACGCCGCATCCCGGATGGACCACTCCATGCCGTATGCCGCCGCGACGGGTTCGAAGAGCTCACGCCACCGGCCGGTGCCCGGGCCTCCCACCTCGACGGAGAACCGGATGCGCATGAAGAACTGGTCGGTGCGGACGTCGTCGAACTGCTGGCTCTCCTCGATGTTGGCGCCGTGCTCGAAGAGCAGCGCGGTCACCGTGGCGACGATCCCTCGCTGGTCGGGGCAGGAGAGGATGAGGACGTTCTCCGTGGGAGCGGTGGTGTCGGGCACCCGGCCACGGTACGTCCAGCGGGCTCACGGGCGGACCACGGCAGTCCCCGTCGCCTGCTCCTCGATCGCCTCGAGGACCGCTGGAGCCGTCGTGTGCTCGCCGATCCGGTTGCGCTTGCCGTTCCCGTGGTAGTCGCTGGACCCGGTGACCAGCAGTCCCATGGCGGCAGCCAGCTCGGTGAGGTGGAGGACGGCATCCCCGTCGTGGTCGCGGTGGTGCACCTCCAGTCCGGCCAGCCCGGCGTGCACCATCTCCTCGACGAGGGCGTCGGAGACCACCCGACCCCGTGTCCCCGACCAGGGGTGCGCGACCACGGGCACCCCCCCGGCTGCTCGCACGACCTCGACGGCGCGCACCGGGTCAGGAGCGTAGTGCGTCACGTAGTAGGGACTGTCGTTGCCCAGCCAGCGGGCGAAGGCCTCGTCGCGGTGCGCGACGACGCCCTCGGCCACCAGTGCGTCGGCGATGTGGGGCCGGCCGGCAGTGGCACCCTCCTCGACCTGCGCACGCACGGCATCCAGGGTGACGGGGATGCCGTCGTCCGCCATCCGCTGCACCATGCGCTCGAGTCGGGTGTCCCGGCTGGTGCGTGCCCGAACGAGCTCGGATGTGAGGTCGGGATGGGTCGGATCGGGGAGGTACGCGAGGAGGTGGATGCTCTGTCGACCCCTGCTGCAGGACACCTCGATTCCGGGGACCAGCGTCACGCCGTGCTCCGATGCCGCGGTGGCCGCTTCGGCCCAGCCGAGGGTGGTGTCGTGGTCCGTCAGCCCGACCGTGTCGACCCCCGCCTGGCCCGCCCGGGCGACGACGACGGCGGGGGCCTCGGTGCCGTCGCTCGCGGTGGAGTGCGTGTGCAGGTCGATCGGCACCCGGACAGCGTAGTGCCGCGACTGCTCGGCCTCTGCCCGAAACCTTCGGTCGCCATCAGGTGGTTGATGCCGTGCCGGGCCAGTTCTCGTCCGGGACAGGGGTCGGACGGCCCGGCTCCGCACCGCCGCGTGCCTGCAGGTAGCTCTCCTTGGGAACCATGACCTTGCGGCGGAAGATGCACACGACGGTGCCGTCCTGGTTGTAGCCGATCGTCTCGACGTGGACGACGCCACGGTCGTCCTTGCTCGTGCTCTCCCACTTGTCGAGCACGGTCGTCTCGCCGTAGAGGGTGTCGCCGTGGAAGGTCGGCGCGACGTGTCGAAGGCTCTCGACCTCGAGGTTGGCGATCGCCTTGCCGGACACGTCGGGGACGCTCATGCCGAGCAGGAGGGAGTAGACGTGGTTCCCGACGACGACGTTCTTCCCGAACTGGGTGCTCTCGCCGGCGTAGTGCGCGTCGAGGTGGAGGGGGTGGTGGTTCATCGTCAGGAGGCAGAACAGGTGGTCGTCGTACTCCGTGACGGTCTTGCCGGGCCAGTGCCTGTACGTCGCCCCGACCTCGAACTCCTCGTAGCTGCGCCCGAACTGCACGTCGTCTCCTCGTCGTCGGACCTGCGGTGCCCGGCGTCGACGGCGCGGGCGGTGAGGTGGCCATCCTCCCGTGGCCGCCCGGCATCCGGCAGGGGTATGCCGCGTGCCCTTCCTCACGCCGCCCGCATGACGCGCACCTCCGAACCCCAGCACCCGCAGGGCGTCCTCGCGGCGCTTCTCGGCGATGAGCGCTGCCCGCCACTCGGCCCCCCCGTACTTCACGGCACGATCGAACTCGACGACGACCCGTGCACCGACGAGCAGGTCCACGCGGCCCACGAGGTCGAGCACCGGCCGGCATGGAGAGCAGCGTCGAGCGGGACCAGGGCCGCCATCAGACCCGACCTCACCGCCACCTGGGCAGCGCAACGCCGATCGGTGCGCACCGGTACCCATCGGCGACGACGTGCCTCGAGCCGGTCGGGGTGGGGTGGGTGCGCACGCCGGACCGCCGGCGCACCCGGTTCACGGCTTCCCGGACATCGACGGTCTCCATGTCGACCCCGTGGAGGGGCAGGCCATGCAACGCCAGGGCCGCAGCACGTCACCGGTGCGCCGCAGGCGGGTGAGGGCGGTGTCGTCCAGGCCGAGTGCCGACGCGTGGCCGCTCGTGAACACCCAACCCCTGGCGCTCGCCACCGCGGCAAGACGCTCGTCCATGACGGCCATGATGCGGGACAGGGTCAACGGGCGGCGGGCTTTCTCCACAGGGTCACACCCGCGACGGCGCGGACGGAGGGGCCCGGCATACGCTCGGAGCATGGCGGACTTCATCGGTGCGGTCGACCAGGGAACGACGAGCTCGCGGTTCATCGTGTTCGACCACGACGGCCTCCCCGTGGCGAGCCACCAGCTCGAGCACGACCAGGTTCTCCCCCGGGCTGGGTGGGTCGAGCACAACCCACTCGAGATCTGGGACCGCGTCCGCACCGTCATGGGCAGCGCGCTCACGACGGCCGGGCTCGCCATGTCAGACCTCGCGGCCATCGGCGTGACGAACCAGCGCGAGACGGCGGTCGTGTGGGACCGGCGCACCGGACGCCCGTTCCACAACGCCATCGTCTGGCAGGACACCCGCACGGACTCGATCGCCAAGGCCCTCGACGCCGACGGGAGGGGCGACGTCATCCGGCACAAGGCCGGACTGCCTCCGGCGACGTACTTCTCCGCCGGCAAGGTCCAGTGGATGCTCGAGAACGTCTCGGGACTGAGGGAGGCAGCCGAGGAGGGCGACGCCCTGTTCGGCACCCCGGACACGTGGGTCGTCTGGAACCTCACGGGCGGCCCGGACGGTGGCGTGCACGCGACCGACGCCACCAACGCCAGCCGCACGATGCTCATGGACCTCACCACCCTGGACTGGGACGACGAGCTCCTCGGCTTCTTCGGCATCCCTCGACAGATGCTGCCGACCATCAGCCCGAGCAGCCATGGCTCGGCGTACGGCGAGACGACGGGTGCACGCGGCTCGTCGACGGTGCCCATCACCGGCGTCCTCGGCGACCAGCAGGCCGCGACGGTGGGCCAGGTCTGCTTCGAGGTGGGCGAGGCCAAGAACACCTACGGCACAGGGAACTTCCTGCTGCTCAACACCGGTGAAGAGCTCGTGCGCAGCCGCAACGGCCTCCTCACGACCGTCGCCTACCAGCTGGGCGACGCCAGGCCCGTCTACGCGCTGGAGGGGTCGATCGCCGTCACGGGCAGTGCCGTCCAGTGGCTGCGTGACCAGCTCGGCATCATCTCGGGTGCCTCGGAGGTCGAGGTCCTCGCCGCCTCGGTCGAGGACACCGGAGGCGTCTACTTCGTGCCGGCCTTCAGCGGGCTCTTCGCCCCCTACTGGCGCAGCGACGCCCGCGGAGCCGTCGTGGGCCTCTCCCGGTTCAACACCAACGCCCACCTGGCCCGAGCCACCCTGGAGGCGATCTGCTACCAGTCCCGTGACGTCGTCGACGCGATGGCGGCCGACTCGGGCGTCGCCCTCACCTGCCTCAAGGTCGACGGCGGCATCACCGCGAACCGGCTCTGCATGCAGCTCCAGGCGGACATCCTCGGCGTCCCGGTGTCGAAGCCGGTCGTCGCCGAGACGACCGCGCTGGGTGCGGCGTATGCCGCCGGCCTCGCCACCGGCTTCTGGTCCGGCACCGACGAGCTGCGCTCGAAGTGGAGCGAGGACGAGCGGTGGGAGCCCCGGTGGAGTGACGCGCAGCGCCGTGACGGGTATGCCGGGTGGCAGAAGGCCGTTCAGCGCACCCTGGACTGGGTGGACGTCGAGTAGGGGATGCCGCTCAGGCGAGTTCCTCGCCCAGCGCCTCGTGGCACAGCTGCACGACCCCCGACACGGTGCGGCGGCCGTAGGTGAAGCCGCGAGGGCTGCTCGCGAGGACGCTGAGGACGTACTCGCGGTCGTCCCCCTGGACCCATCCGGAGGAGTTCACCCGGTAGCCGTCGGGCAGGGGCCCCCAGCCGTTCTTCGCCGCCACGTGCACCGTGCTCGACTCCGGGGCGAAGACGCCCCAGCGTTGCGCCGGCACGACCTCCGCCATGAGGAAGCGCGCGACGGTGCGGCGGGCGCCGTCGAGCACCCGGTCGGAGGAGAGGACCGCGTCGACCATGAGGTTGAGGTCGCCGGGAACGGTGCGCCAGTGACCCCACCACCCGCGGTCGATCTCGGTTCGGTGCATCCCCGCCAGGGCCGCGACCCGGGTGACCTCGTCACGCCCGACCTGGGCAAGGAGGGACTCGGTCGCCGCGTTGTCGCTGCGGGTGATCATCCGCTCCGCGAGGCGCCGCTGCTGCGCCCCGAGGTCGGCGCCGTCCTCCTGCAGCTGCCGAAGGAGCGTCGTGAGGATGAGCACCTTGATCGTGCTGTAGCAGTAGCCCTCCCGCGCCTCGAACCGAAAGGACTCCCCGCGCCGCAGGTCGACGAGCTCCAGGCCCAGGCGGCCGCGACGGGTTGCGAGGTAGCGCTCGATCCGCTCGGTGAGCCGTGGGGCCTCGACCGAGGATGCCGTGCCGGCGGTGACACCCGCGCTCCGCGTCGGTGTCGGCGTGGGCGTCGCGGCGGTGGAAGCGGTCGGGGCGGGCGATGACGGCGAGGCCGGCGAGGTGGAGCCCGCAGTGCCCAAGGGTGCCGTGCGCGCGCCGGGGGCGATGGAGTCGCATCCACCGAGGACAGCGAGACCGGCTGCCGCTCCTCCGCCGACGAGCAGGCGCCGTCGTCCGATCGCGGCGGGCATCACCGGCTCACTGTACGAGCCGGCGGCCTAGCCCCCAATTCGTGGTCAGCGGTGGAACGTCACCGGCGGGCCGTGGTGGTCGCACGTCGCGATGGCCTCGCCGTCGACCTCGATGAACGGCATCCCCGGATCAGCGTCCCCCGGCGGTGCGTCCCAGCGGTGCTCCATGGCGATGTGGGCGAGCGGCATCCGGCCGCGGGCCTCCTCGACGGCGGCGTTCATGGCGCCGGTCTCCTCCACGGGCCAGTAGAGCCGGGTCACCGAGTGCCAGACGACCGTGAGGACCTCCTCGCCCACCGGCTCGGCCAGTCGCTCGGCGACCCAGGCGGACGCCCTCGCCCGGTCGACCACGACGGGATGCTCACGAGCGACCCGCAGCGCGGCCGCCAGGCGCGCGTGCCGGTCGAGCTGCCAGGGCCAGACGAACGACGTGAGGTATGCCGCGCCCGCCTCGGTCGCGGCGTCGACAGGGGCGACGTCGCAGCCTCGGCGGTCGACGACCTGGAAGGCCTCCGGCGAGAATCCCTCTGCCTCGCACCCCTTCACGACCAGGGGCGAGTCCTGCGGTCCCGCTGCCCATCCCTCCCCGACGAACCGGAAGCGGTCGACGAGCAGGCCGAGGCCACCGGACGCACCTGGCTCCGAGCGCTCGGGACAGCCCGACGAGCAGGGCCACGCTGCGGGCGGGCTCGTTGGTCTGGGGAGCCTCGCTGAGGGACTGGCGCAGCTCGTCGACGTGTGCCGCGAGCACCGGACGGACCGGTGCCCAAGCCTCGTGGTGGTCGAGGTCGCCGCCGAGGGCCGGGTAGAAGCCCTCGAGCTGTGGGGCGTCACCGCGCAGCACGATGCGGTAGAGGCCGGCCAGGAGGCGCAGCTGCGGGAACTGCCGCGAGTCGGCGTCCTCCCATCCCTCGAACAGCTCACGGGTGACGCCGCCCACGTCCCAGTCGTCCGCCATCTCCGCCAGCAGCGCACCGTAGAGGTGGTCCGTGTGGCCGAAGTGGTTCCGGAACCGGTCGGCCAGCGTCAGCCCGTCGAAGGCACCCATCCCTGCGGCCGCTACTTCGAGGGCTTGGTCGGCCTCGAGGTCGGTGTCGCTCCCCTGCTCGGTTTCGTGCGCTGCGGCTTCGGCTCCGCCGTCGGCGCCGGCTCGGGTTCCGGTGCAGTGGTCACACCGGTGGGGGACGTCGGCTCGGCAGGGGTCACATCGTCAGGGTCTGCGGAGGACGTCCCCGGGACCGCGCTGACGACCGGGGTGGTGGTGGTGGGGCTCGGGGTGGGAGCGGTGGTGAAGGGCGTGGAGACATCCCCTCCCGGCGTGGAGGTGCCGCTCCGGTGCGGGGAGGGGCGGCTGAGGGGATCCTCGCCGACCGCCCAGGCAAGTCCGGCGGAGCCGACGACCGCTGCCGCGCCGAGGACCACGACGGGTCCGTGGCGTCGGGGAGCACTGTGCCGACCCATCAGGACAGTGTTTCACAGTGAGGCCCGCTCGATCCCCGTGGCAGCATGGGCGGGTGAGCGAGCAGAGCGAGCACAGCGAGGAGCCAGACAACCGCGGCCGTGCCACGACCGACGAGTTCCGTGCCTTCGTCCGGGACGGGTGGGCCCCACGGCGACCTGGAGTGACCCGGCCCTCCCCGGCATCCGGCCCGGCTGCGGCGCGGCGTGCTGTGCTCAGCGCGGCATACCCCGGACAGCGCCTCATCGTGCCGGCCGGCGGCCTGAAGGTGCGGAGCAACGACACCGACTACGTCTTCCGACCGCACACCGCCTTCGCCTGGCTCACCGGCCTGGGCGCCGACCGCGAGCCGGATGCCGTGCTCGTGCTGGAGCCCGTCGCCGGCGGTGACGGGGCGGGCGGCGGCCACGAGGCCATGCTCTACTTCCGCCCCCTCGGCGCCCGGGACAGCGACGAGTTCTTCGCCGACGCCCGGTACGGCGAGTTCTGGGTGGGTGCCCGTCCGACGATCGAGGACGTCGAGCTGGAGCTCGGCCTCACCGCCCGGCACATCGACGAGTTCGAGGCAGCGGCGGCCAAGGATGCGGGCGAGGTGAGCGTGCGCCTGGTGCGTGACGCCGACCGAGAGCTCACCGCCCGCCTCGACGCCGCCCGCGTCGAGAACGGTGCCGCCGCGGAAGGCCTGGAGGAGTCCGACGACGCCCTCGCCCATGACCTCTCGCACCTGCGCATGTGCAAGGACGACCACGAGGTCGAGCAGATGCGGGCGGCCGTCGCGGCCACCCGGCACGGTTTCGAGGCGATGATCGCCGAGCTCCCACGCGCCGTCGAGAAGGGCCGTGGCGAGCGCTGGCTCGAGGGAACCTTCGCCCTCCACGCGCGGCACCGCGGAAACGGGGTCGGCTACGACTCGATCTGCGCGGCCGGTGACCACGCCAACACCCTGCACTGGATCAAGAACACGGGCGAGGTCCGAGAGGGCGACCTCGTCCTCATCGACGCCGGCGTCGAGGTCGACTCCCTGTACACCGCCGACATCACCCGCACGCTGCCGGTCTCCGGGACCTTCTCCGACGCCCAGCGCGAGGTGTACGAGGCGGTCTTCGCGGCACAGGAGGCGGGGATGGCAGCGGTGAAGCCCGGGAACATGTTCTCGGACGTCCACGCCGCCGCGATCCGGGTCATCGCCGAGCACCTCGACGCCTGGGGACTCCTGCCCGACGGGGTCACGGTCGAGGACACCCTCGACAAGGAGCACGGCCAGTACCACCGGCGCTGGATGGTCCACGGCACGTCACACCACCTGGGCCTCGACGTGCACGACTGCGCGCGGGCCACCCGCGAGGAGTACATGGACGCCGAGCTCAAGCCCGGCATGGTCCTGACCGTCGAGCCGGGCCTCTACTTCAAGGCCGACGACCTGCTGGCACCCGAGCGCTTCCGCGGGATCGGCGTCCGCATCGAGGACGACGTCCTCGTGACCGAGGACGGCGTGGAGAACCTCTCGGCGGGGATGCCGCGCCGAGCCGACGAGGTGGAGGCCTGGATCGCCCGGGTCCAGGGCGGCTGACCGGCGGCTGCGCGGCTCACCCCCGGCGGATGACGTCGAGCAGGAGGGCGTGGTCGAGACCCACGGGTGTGCCGCCGCCCCCCAGGATCCACTGGAGCAGCTCTCGGGGCTGCGGAAAGTCGCTCGGCAGGGCCTTGTTGTAGGCGTCATGCGCCTCGAGCGAGTGCACGGCCGCCTCGAAGTGCTCGCCCGAGACGTCGACGAAGTGGGTCGGACGCTCCCCACCGGCGACGGCGAGGGCAGTGACGCCGCCCCAGGGCTCGAGGCCTTCGTCGGTGAGGTCGGTGTGGAGCCAGCGGTTCCCGGCATCCGCGACGGCATCCAGGGTCGCGAGCCCCACGGCACGATGGTCGGCCTGGTTGACCATCCCGTTGGCGAACCGCTCGCTCCAGACTCCGGTGACGACGAGCTCGGGGCGGGTTCGGCGGATCACCCGGGTGATGTCACGCCGGAGCGCCACCCCGTACTCGATGGCGCCGTCCCGGTGGTCACCGAACTCCACGACGTCCACGCCGACGCGGCGGGCGCTCTCGCGCTCCTCCGCCTCGCGGACCGGGCCTGCCTCGTCCGGGTGCATCGTGTCGATGCCCGCCTCGCCCCGGGTGAGGAGGAAGTAGGTGACCGTCGCGCCCTCCGCCACCCAACGGTGCACGGCCGCTGCGATGCCGTACTCGATGTCGTCCGGGTGCGCGGCGACGCAGAGCACGGATGAGTGGTGCTCCTCGAAGGGCTCGAGGGACGGGGACTCCGGAGATGCGGGTGGCTGGCTCATGGGCCGAGGGTATGCCGGGGCGGCAGCTCCAGACGGCAGAACCGGTGCGACGGCACGGAGTCGGGCGCGTCGCGGACGTCGCTGACTCCGGCGCCTCGGGGCTCAGGGCTTGGACGGCGGCTGCTGCCCCGGGTGCGGGAACTGCGAGGGCTGCTGGGCGGGGTACTGCACGGGCTGCTGGGTCGACTGCTGGCCGGGCGCGGCCGGCTGCCGTGCGGCGCGAGCCTGCTCGGCCTCACGGGCGCGGCGGACCTCCTCCTGGGCGGCGCGCATCGGGTCCATCTCCGCGAGCAGCTCACGGCCCCGGGCGATGTGCTTGTGCTCGCACAGAACCTCGTACTTGGCCGCGACGACCTGGCTCACGGACGTGAAGTCCCGCTCGCCGCTGGTGAGCCGGTAGCCGACCATCGCCCAGATCGCACCGAAGATGGCGCCGAACGCGACGGTGCCGAGGACATTGAGGATGTTGAAGCCGCTCGGGTCGAAGAGGGCGAAGATCGTGCCGACGAACAGGCCGAGCCACATGCCGGACAGCGCACCGGCCCCGATGACCCGACTCCGCGTGAGACGCCCCGTCACGCGCTCCAGCTGCTTGAGGTCGGTTCCGACGATGAGGACGTCCTGCACGGGGAACTCGTGGTCGGAGAGGTAGTCCACCGCCCGCTGCGCCTCCTCGTAGGAGTCGTGCACCCCGAGGGACATCGGGTAGTCCAGGGACAGGGCGGCTCGGAGGCCGGGGCGCATGGGCTGCGTGCTCATGCCGGCCATTATCCCCCGGGCGTGGCGGCGGCGGCCGGGAGGTGCCCCCGGGGGCATCCGGGGCATCCGGGGCATGCGGGTGCCGTGCCTGGGGTGGTGGGGACGCCGATGCGCGCCCGCCGATCAGCGAGCGGGGTAGTCCTCCAACAGCCGTCGGCCGATGATCATCTTCTGGATCTCGGCCGTCCCCTCCCCGATGAGGAGCATGGGGGCCTCACGGTAGAGGCGTTCGATCTCGTACTCCGTGGAGTACCCGTAGCCGCCGTGGATGCGGAAGCTCTGCTCCACGACGTCCGCGCAGTTCTCGGAGGCGAGGTACTTCGCCATGCCGGCCTCGAGGTCGTTGCGCTCACCGGCGTCCTTCAGCCGGGCGGCCTTGACCATCATCTGGTGGCTGGCCTCGATCTTCGTGGCCATGTCGGCCAGGCGGAAGAGGATGCCCTGGTGCTCCGCGATCTTCTTGCCGAAGGTCTCGCGCTGCTGCGCGTAGGCGATCCCGAGCTCGAACGCCCGGCGGCTCAGGCCACACGCTCGGGCTGCGACGTTGACCCGGCCGACCTCGACGCCGTCCATCATCTGGTAGAAGCCCCTGCCCGGCACACCCCCGAGGATCTGGGCGTCTCGCGTGCGGTGACCCTCGAAGATCAGCTCGGTGGTGTCGACCCCCTTGTAGCCCATCTTGTCGATCTTGCCGGGAACGGTGACGCCCTGCGCCGTCTCCCCGAACCCCGACTCCTTGTCGAGGAGGAAGGCCGTCATGTTCTTGTAGGGGCTGTCACTCTCGCCGAGGTCGGTGCGGACGAGCACCGCCACGAGGTTGGCCGAGCCACCGTTGGTGAGCCACATCTTCTGCCCCGTGACGACCCACTCGTCGCCGTCGCGCACCGCCTTGGTGCGGATGGCGGCGACGTCCGAGCCGAGTCCCGGCTCGCTCATCGAGAACGCGCCCCGCACCTCGCCGGTCGCCATCCGGGGAAGGTAGTGCTGCTTCTGCTCGTCGGTGCCGTGCTGGAGGATCAGGTAGGCGACGATGAAGTGCGTGTTGATGATGCCGCTCACGCTCATCCACCCGCGGGCGATCTCCTCCACGACGAGCGCGTAGGTGAGCAGCGACTCGCCGAGCCCGCCGTACTCCTCCGGGATCATCAGCCCGAAGATCCCCATCTCCTTCATGCCCTCGACGATCTGCGTCGGGTACTCGTCCTTGTGCTCCAGCTCGGTGGCGACCGGGAGGATCTGCTCGTCGACGAACTTCCGCACGAGCGTGATGAGCTCGTGCTGCTCCTCGGTGAGGCCGTCCGTGGTCTGGAGTCGGGACACGCGCGATCGCCGCCTTCGGTGGGGTGAGGACCCTCCGAGTATGCCGTCGGGCCCGGGGCTGCTGAACGGTTGAGCCGTGTGAGGCCCCCCACGGCCGGCACGAGGCCACTCGGCCGCCGGCCCGGCGATGTCGGGGTGCTCGGACGAAAGCCGATCGGACGAAGCCGATAAACCGGTGGCGGAGCGAGCAGGGGGTGCGGCACGCTGGGGCGAGCGCACGGCATCCGCCGTGGCCGCATCCGATCGAGTGGAGGAGGGCCGTGATGTCGACGACCGTCCCGGGCTGCACCACGCCCACCACCCCCTTCCTCGATCTGGAGTGCAGCAGTGGCACACATGCCGTTCCACCTTCCGGAGAAGCAGGCTGTCTTCTCCGTCGACACCTCCCCTGACGCACCGCCCGAGGGTGACCGCTGGTCCTCCTGGGACGGCGCGACCCACGGGCCCAAGCCCCGACCCGACTGGGTCATCACCGACCTCGGCGCGGTCGAGGCCGACCTCGGCGTCCTCAAGACCGGCAAGGAGGCCGACGTCCACGTCCTGCGCCGGTGGGTCCCGGACACCGACCGCGTGAGCACCATGGCCGCCAAGCGCTACCGCAACGGCGACCACCGGCTCTTCCACCGGGATGCCGGCTACCTCGAGGGTCGCCGCGTCCGCAAGAGCCGCGAGATGCGGGCGATGGCCCGGCGGACGGACTTCGGGAAGCAGATGATCGCCGGCCAGTGGGCAGCGGCCGAGTTCGACGCGCTCGGCCGGCTGTGGGAGCTGGACCTCCCCGTGCCCTACCCCGTGCAGCTCGACGAGGCCGAGATGCTCATGGAGTTCGTCGGTCACGGCGCCACCGCGGCACCCCGCCTCGTCTCGACCCGGCCGGATGCAGACCTGCTCGAGGACCTCTTCGAGCAGCTCCGCTCGGCCATGCTCACGCTCGCGCAGCACGGATGGGCGCACGGCGACCTCTCGCCCTACAACGTCCTGCTCCACGAGGAGCGGCTCGTCCTCATCGACTGGCCGCAGATCGTCGACGTCATCGGGAACCCTCAGGGCTTCGACTTCCTCGAGCGGGACGCGACGACCATGGCGACGTGGTTCCGTCGGAAGGGTCTGGACGTCGACCCCGGGGCGTTCTTCGGCGACCTCGTCGCCGAGGCGACGAGCCGGTTCTGACCCACAGCGTGCGGGGCGGGGGTGCCGATCCGGCACCCCCGCCCCTCGTGTCGGCCCGTCGGCTCAGCCGACGTCGTCGTGCCCGTGGTCGTGGTCGGGGGAGAGCCCCCCGCCGCCGGGCAGGTTGACGGTGCCCTCCGGTCCGGCCGGTGGCGGGAGGAAGTAGTCCTCCGGGAGCGGCTTGCCGACCACGCCGTTCACGGACTCCGTGGAGTAGGCGTAGGTCAGCACCGCCGTGGCGATCGCGTCACTGTTGACGTCCAGCGCGTGGAGGTCGAGGTTGTCGATGTCGTCACAGGCGATGTGGTAGCACGGGTCGTACTGCGCGCCTGCCGTGCCACCCCAGATCGTCGCCTGCTGCACCGTCTTCGGCACCTCTGCGCCGGTGAAGAGACCACCTGCCGGGATGCCGTTCTGGATGAACGCCTGGTAGTCGCTGCGACCACTGAACTGGGCGTCGTCGTAGGGGATGCCCATCTTCGTGTAGTAGCTCTCGAAGAGGTCCTCGATCTGGATAGAGCCCTCCGGGATCGGAACCCCGGTCGGGGCGTTCCAGCCGGACTCGTCACCGTCGTACACCATGAAGATGTAGTTCGGCGAGGCCACCATGTCGAAGTTGAGGTAGAGGGCGATCCGGTCCTTCTCGGTAGCGCTGAGCTCCGTGACGTAGGCACGTGAGCCGAGCAGCCCGCTCTCCTCGGCGCCCCACCACGCGAAGCGCAGGGTGTTCTCCGGCGTGATCTTGGAGATCTGCTGGGCGATCTCCAGCAGGGCGGAGGAACCGCTGCCGTTGTCGTTGATGCCGGGACCGGCCTGGACCGAGTCGAGGTGGGCGCCGGCCATGACGACGTTGGACGAGTTGCGGCCTGGCAGTTCGGCGATGACGTTGAGCTGCGGTCGACTCTCCGGCGCGTCGACGACGATCCGCGCGGTGGAGCCCGGCTGCGCGAGGGCCACTCCGTCGGCGAAGCTCGCGCTGACGACGGGAATCGTCGCGGGCTGGGTGTTGACTCCGAAGAGGGTTCCGGTGAAGGGCCCGGAGCGCAGCGGTGTGTTGCCCTGGTTGAAGAGGATGACGGCCTCGGCGCCGGCCTCCTGCGCGTTGATGGCCTTGACGCCGAACTCACACGTGCCGCGCTGGATGAGCGCGATGTCCGTGGTCCCCGTGAAGTCGAGTCCGGTGAAGTCGCTGTCCTCGCAGCCGCTGGTGACCGGGTCGCGCGGAAGGGCGGTCACGATGTCGACGGGGATGACGTTGCCGACGACCTCGCCGTATCCCGTCCCCGTGAAGACCGCGGTCTCGTAGTCACCGGTGACCGGCGTGAGCTGCTGGAGCTCCGGGGGCGGCACGTACGTGAAGGGGAACTCGTCGAGCGACACCTTCCACCCGGCGGCCGTCAGGGTCTTGACGACGTAGTCGACGCTCTGGGTGTACCCCGAAGTGCCGGCGGCGCGGTTCCCGTCGTTGGCGTCCGCGATGTCCTGGAACGCCTCCTGGTGCTCCATCACGGCGTCGACGCTGACGCACTGGAGCAGCTTCTCGTAGGTGTTGTTCGTGCGGAGGTCGCAGGCCGACGGGGGTGCGGCGGTGGCCGCACCCATCGGGGCCAGCGCGAGGGCGGCGACCGTGGCGGTCGTGATGCCTGCGGCCTTCGCCCCCTTGGAGCGCACTGCAGATCGATGCATCTCGTGTCCCTTCTCAGCGACTCCCCGGAGGATGTCGGGGGTGGCGCGAGCCTATGGGGGGTCTGTGGATGCCTGCCACTTGAGTCACCTGTGAGGCTGAGAAGGCTAGACGGGCTGCTCGCCGCTCCTGCGGCCTACCGACCGACTGACCGGCTTCTGCAGCCCGCTGCCCGCCACGGCAATACGCTCGGAGTATGCCGTCCTCCTCCCCTGCGCTGGCCGCCCCCACCACTCCCGATCCGATGTCCGCCCCACCGGTGCGATGGGGAGTCCTCGCCCCGGGCGGCATCGCGAACCAGTTCGCGGATGCCGTGCGCGAGGGAACCGCCTCCACCGTCGTGGCGGTCGGCTCGCGATCCCCCGCGCGGGCCGACGAGTTCGCGAAGCGGCACGATGTCGCCCGGGCGCACGGCTCGTACGAGGGTCTCGTACGGGACCCCGACGTGGAGGCCGTCTACGTCGCGAGCCCGCACAGCGGACACCACGAGCACGCGCTCCTCGCCCTGCGGGCCGGCAAGCCGGTGCTCGTGGAGAAGGCGTTCACGCGCAGCCTGGGCGAGGCCGAGGAGGTCCTCGCCGAGGCGGAGGCCGGGGGACTGCTGGCGGCGGAGGCGATGTGGAGCCGGTACCTCCCGCACTACGACGTCGTGCGCCGCACCGTGGAAGCCGGCACGCTGGGTGAGGTCGTCCTCGTCGAGGCAGACCACGGCCAGCGCCTGTGGCCGGACGGCCCGGCCCGGCTCTCGCAACCGGAGCTTGCCGGTGGTGCACTGCTCGACCTCGGGGTCTATCCCATCTCCTTCGCTGACCACGTGCTCGGTGGCCTGTCCGAGGTCGCTGCGCGCGGGATGCTCAGCGACCTCCGGGTCGACGTCACCACGCAGATCAGCGCGCGCGGACCCTCGGGGGCGCTCGCCCACCTGTGGTGCACGATGGCCGCCGCCACCTCCTGCCCCGCCCGCGTCGTCGGCACCGCGGCGCGGCTCGAGCTGGAGGGTCGCTTCTACGGCCCCGGCCGCGTACGCCTCATCGGTCCCGACGAGACCCTGCTCGACGAGTACGTCCCGGACGTCACCACGCACGGGTTCCGCTACGAGATAGCGGAGTTCGCGCGGGCTCTCGCGACGGGGCGCCGCGAGACGTGGTCCATGCCATGGGACGCGACACGGCGGGTGATGGCGGCGATGGACGAGGCGAGGCGCCAGGTGGGGGTCGTCTACCCGGGCGAGTGACCGTCGGGCCGATGCCCGGTGGAACGTCGCCTCGTCATCGACACCCGTGGTCAGGGCGAGGTCACCGGACGACCACACGGCTCCCGATCGGCATGAGGTCCCTTGCCCAGATCATGTCGATGGCCGCAGTGCTCAGGCGGGCACAGCCATGGGAGTCCGGCCACGCCGGGATGTGCCCCGACCCGTGCACGGCGATGCCGCGGTGGAAGAACCGAGGCCGCCACAGCTCGCCGAGCGAGTTGGTCACCGGTCCGTCGACGGCCCGGTAGACGGTGAAGCTGCCCCTCGGCGTCGTGGCGACGGCGCGGTTACCGGCCGTCGAGATGTACTCCTCGCCGTTTCCCGTCGACGTGTTGAGGATCGTGCGGACCTCACCGTCGCGGACGACGAGGAGCAGCTGCCGGCCGAGGTCGATCTCGACCCCGTCTCCCTCGAGTGTCGTCCGGGGACGGACACGATCGGCGAGGGCACGCGTCGTCTTCGGCCCGACGACCCCGTCACGGCGGATGCCCGCCGCCTTCTGCAACGCAAAGACGGCCTGCTGGGTGAGTGCACCGAAGGAACCGTCCGGCGTCTCGAGCCAGTAGCCGAGCTCGTTCAGGCGCTCCTGGAGCTCGCGTACCCGGGGGCCGGAGTCACCGCGGCTCAGGGTGGGGCGGGGCCCGCTCGCGGCGCTTGGGGTCTGGCCCCCGGTCGGTGCTCTCGTGGCCGTCGGGGTGGGCGTCGGGGTGGCCGTCGGATGGAATGGGCTCGGCGTTGCGGTGGGCGTCGGAGTGGCTGTCGGTGTCGGCGTCGTGGTCGGGGCCGTCCTCGGCGCCCCGGTCGAGGTCACCGAGGGCGTGACGGAGGCCGACACCGCGGGGCTCCACGTCGTCCTCGACGTGCTGCTCGGCGACACCGCGGCTCCGGCCTGGCCCCCCTGCCCGGCGGGCGTCCAGGTTCCGACCGCTCCACAGCCGGTGAGCAGCAGCAGGGAGGCGGCAGCGACCGCAGCTCCCGACCGCGCCACCGGCATCCGTGAAGTGCCCACACCTGCTCCGTTCGCCCCGACGACCTCGCTCCTCGGCCAAGGACACCCACCGATCCGCCGGGTCCGCCAGTCGACGCGCCGTCCGTGACCGCTTCGTTGTGGTCTCCCGGCCCGTGAAGGGGGCGCTCAGCGGCGGGAGCGGATCGCCTCGTCGGTCGCGATGACCCGCCGGGCCGAGTCCACGTGCAGGCGCTCCACCATCCTCCCGCCGTATGTGACGACGCCGGCCCCACTGCCCGCCTCCCACGCCTCGACGATGGCACGGGCCTCCTCCACCTCCTCGGGCGAGGGCGCGAAGACCCGGTTGCACGGCTCGATCTGGGATGGGTGGATGAGTGTCTTGCCGTCGAAGCCCAGGTCC
>JAQSWG010000071.1 GCA_029266735.1 Ornithinibacter sp. | reverse complement strand
CGAAACCCCGGTCCGTGGGGCGGTAGTAGTCGGTGGATCCGTGGAGGTCGTCGGGAAGGTACTGCTGTGCCGCGACGGCGTCTGCCTCGTCATGGGCGTCGACGTAGCCCTTGCCGTGACCGAGGCGGGCGGCACCGGCATACCCGCTTCCCCTCAGGTGCACCGGCACCGGGCCGCCCTTTCCGGCGCGGACGTCTGCGATGGCGTCGTTGATGCCGGTGTACGCCGCGTTCGACTTCGGCGCCAGCGCGTTGTGGACGACCGCCTGCGCGAGGATGATCCGGGCCTCCGGCATGCCGATCTGCGCCACGGCGTGCAGGGCCGCGACGGCGGTCTGGAGAGCGCTGGGATCCGCGAGCCCGATGTCCTCGGACGCGGCGATGACGACCCTGCGGGCGATGAACCGGGGGTCCTCGCCCGCCTCGAGCATCCGGGCCAGGTAGTGCAGCGCGGCGTCGACGTCGGACCCGCGCATCGACTTGATGAGCGCGGAGGCGACGTCGTAGTGCTGGTCCCCGGTGCGGTCGTAGCGGACCGCTGCCTGCGCGACCGCCTGCTCGCACTGAGCGAGGGTGATCGGGAGGACCTCGGGCCGGGCCGTGCCTGGCGCGAGCGCGTCCTCCGCCACTCCCGCCGCTGCCTCGAGGAAGGTCAGCGCGCGCCGGGCGTCCCCAGCGGCGAGCCGGACGAGGTGGTCGCGGGCATCGTCGTGGAGCCGGTATGCCGCGTCGAGACCGCGCTCGTCCGCCACCGCGGCCGTGAGCACGTCGGCGACCTCCTCGTCGGTGAGGGGGACGAGGTTCACGAGCATCGAGCGCGAGAGCAGCGGGGCGATGACCGAGAACGACGGGTTCTCCGTCGTCGCCGCGACGAGCACGACCTGTCGGTTCTCCACCCCCGGGAGCAGCGCGTCCTGCTGGGCCTTGGTGAACCGGTGGATCTCGTCGAGGAAGAGGACGGTCTGTCGTCCGTACATGTCCCGCGCCCGGTTGGCCTGCTCCATGACGGTCCGAACGTCCTTGACCCCGGCCGTCACGGCGGACAGCTGGACGAACTCGCGGTCGGCCGCCGTGGCGACGAGGTGCGCCAGGGTCGTCTTCCCCGTGCCGGGCGGCCCCCAGAGGATCGCCGAGATGGGCCCGGCCGCTCCCCCGCTGCCCTCGATGAGCCGGCGCAGCGGGCTCCCCGGCCGCAGGACGTCCCCCTGCCCCCGCACCTCGTCGATCGAGCGAGGCCGCATCCGCGCGGCCAGCGGCGGGAGGGACGCGTGTGCCCCGGACTCACCGACGGTGCCCGGCCCCGCCCGTGCCGCGGCGCCGAACAGGTCGGGGTCGTCGCGGCTCATCCGGTGAGGCTACCGAGGGCCGGCACCACAGGCCGCAGTCCCGACGTCGTCAGTAGTAGCCGGTGTCGCCGTCGACCATCTCGCGGATGAGGTCGAGGTGGCCGGCGTGCCGAGCGGTCTCCTCCAGCACATGCAGCAGGATCCACCGCAGGGTCGCCTCACCGACCGAGTGGATGGCCGTGCTGCCGGTGTCGTCGAGGGAGAACGCCGCGATGGTGGCGTCCGACCGGGCGCACTCCTCGTCGTACTCCTCCAGCAGCCGGGCGATCGGCAGGCCCTGCACCCGGAACTCCGCGTCCTCCACTCCCTGGGCGTCCGGCCCGAAGCCCCGCCCCCTGCCGGGCTTCCCCAGGAGGACCTCACGGAACCAGAGCTCCTCGACCCAGCGCAGGTGGGAAAGGACTCCCGCGACGGTCATCAGCGGAGAGGTCGGGACCACCACCCGGTGAGCGTCCTCGTCGGAGAGCCCCTCGCACTTCATCCGCACGATGCCCCGCTGGAGGTCGTACCAGCCGAGCAGCTGCTCACGCTCGACCGCAGTCCGTGAGGGTCTCGTCCTCGTCGCCGCCATGGACCCACCGTGACACCCGCGTCCGCGGGTCGCAACGGTGACGGAACCGGGCGCCAGGGGTCGCGGACCGTCTTCCGCGCTGCGAGAAACCCCCTCGCGGCCGCGTCGCGGCTGCGTGGCACGCTGTCGCCATGACGTCGCCCGGCCCGCGCTCCGGGGCGCTCCTGCGGCGGTGGGGCGTCCTCGTGGCCCGGCGGGCCGGTTCCGTGGTCCTCTTCTGGATCGTCTTCATCGTGGCCGGGTTCGCCGTCGCGCTCGGCGCCGCAGGGACCCCGAGCCTCTTCGACCGCCTCGACAGCGGCGAGATCGTCGTCGACGGCGAGAACCAGCAGGGGCGCGACCTCCTCAGCGTGGGGGGCGGGAGCGGCTTCCGGACGTACACGTTGACGCTCTCCGGTGTCGACCTCGCCGACCCCGGCGTGGCCGCCGCGGCGGCCCGGGCCGTGCCCGACCTCGCGGCCGTCGAGCACGTCGAGTCGGCCGTCAACCCCTTCGTCGTGCCGGAGGGACCCACGAGCCCCTCCGCCCTGCGATTCGTCCTCGACGGCGACCCGGCCGCCGGCGGCTTCGCCACCGTCGTCACCTTCGACGAGACGGTCACCGGGGAGCAGGAGGCGGCCGCCACGGAGCAGGTCGACCTGGTGTTCGACCGCCTCGTGGAGGAGACCGGCGCAACAGGAGCAGAGCGCGGCGGCCTCCAGGCCCTCGTCGACCGCATCATCGAGCAGGTCCGGGCGGACGGCCAGCGTGGTGAAGGGATCGCGCTCCCGGTGAGCTTCCTCGTGATGGTCGGCGTCTTCGGGGGCTTCCTCGCAGCCGGCTTCCCGGTGCTCGGCGCGGTCGCGTCGATCGCCGGGGCGCTCATGTCGCTGCTCGGCTTCTCCTATCTCCTCGAGCTCGACGCCACGGTGGTCAACGTCGTGACGGTGCTCGGCCTGGGTCTGTGCATCGACTACGGCCTCCTCGTCGTCAGCCGTTTCCGGGAGGAGATGCGAGCCATCCTCGACGGCCGGCCGGTGCGGGAGACCACCCGCGCGGACGCCGTCGAGGCGACCGCGACGACGATGGACCGGGCCGGTCGCACGATCGTCTTCTCGGCCCTGACCGTCGCCATCTCGCTCGGGGGCCTGATGGTCCTCGAGATCCCCTTCATCCGCGCCGTCAGTGCCGCCGGCGTGTCGGTGGTCCTCGTCGCCCTCGCGGTGGCCCTCTCCCTCATCCCGGCACTCTGCGCGCTGGGCGCCCGCCGCCTGCTGCGACGCGGGACCGAGACCTCCGGGGACGTCGGGGTGTTCTCGCGCCTGGCCGAGGTGGTGCACCGGGTGCCGTGGCTCGTCATCACGCTGGTCTCGGCCGTGCTCCTCGTGATGGCGGTGCCGGCCCTGCGGATGGAGCTCACCTCCTCCGGGCCGGAGCTCCTGCCCGTCGGCACACCGGAACGCACCTTCTACGAGGACTTCCGCTCCGGGTACCCCCTCCTGGCCGGCGCGGAGGTGCTCGTGGTCACCGAGGCGCCCGTCGCGGAGGTGGAGTCATGGGCGGCGGGTGCGGCGACGCAGCGCCCCGGCGTCGAGTCGGTCGACCCGGTCCGCACCCTGGAGAACGGCGTCACGACCGTGGGGTTCCAGACCGGCGACTCGGGTACCGGCAAGGCCTCACGGGACCTCGTCGACTCCCTGCGGTCGGACCGGCCGCCGTTCGCGGGCTACGTCGTGGGCCAGGCGTCCGGCATCATCGACTTCCGCGCGACGGTCGCCGACCGGGCGGCGTGGGCCATCGGGCTCGTCGTCCTCGCCACGCTGGTGCTGCTCTTCCTCATGACGGGATCGGTCGTCATCCCCGTCAAGGCGCTCGTCATGAACGTCCTGTCCCTGGGAGCCGCCCTGGGGGTCACCGTGTGGATCTTCGAGGACGGACACCTCGAGGACCTGCTGGGCTTCACGTCGACCGGCGCCATCGAGAACACCATCCCGCTCCTGGTGCTCGCCTTCGGGTTCGGCCTCTCCATGGACTACGAGGTCTTCCTCCTCTCGCGCATCGTCGAGCTGCACGAGCAGGGACACGACACGCGGACGGCGGTGACCTTGGGGCTGCAGCGGTCCGGGCGGATCATCACCTCGGCCGCGCTCCTCATCGCCATCGTCTTCGCAGGTTTCGCCGCCGGTGACCTGCTCGTCCTCAAGCAGATGGGCGTCGCGCTCGTGCTCGCGATCCTCATCGACGCGACGCTCGTCCGGATGCTCCTCGTGCCGGCCACGATGTCGGTCCTCGGCTCGGTCAACTGGTGGGCGCCGCGGCCGCTCCGCCGGCTCCACGAGCGGTGGGGGATCACGGAGTGAGCGCGGTCCGCAGGCTCGGATCGCCGGCCGAGCTGGCCGCCGCGACCGGGGACCATCCCGTGGCCGTCCTCGACGTCGGCGCCGGCTTCGTCCCCCCGTCGTATGCCGCCTTGGCACCGGAGCCCGGCGGGCTCCCGAGCGCGGTGGCCTTCCACCGGCGCTCGGACCACGGCGTCCCGGGATCTGCGGTTCTCGGCACGGCATCCGGCCTGGCCACTCTCCTCGACGACCCGGAGGTGCGGGCGTGGGTCACCGGAGGGGGCAACCGGCACCTCAGCGTCCCGCGCGGCACGGTGGACGTCCTCCGCGACCGCCTCGACCTCGGTCGACGCGGCGGTGAGTGGGACTGGATGTGGACGAGGGAGGAGCCGCCACCGGTTCCGGGCGAGGAGGAGGTCCACGTCATCGACCCGGCGCTGCGAGGTGAGGTCGAGCGGTTCCTCGATGCGCACAGCCCCCGGACCCACGGGCAGCCCTTCGCCCGGCCGGGCCAGCGCTGGGTCGGCGTCCGGGACCCGGCAGACGGCTCGCTGGTGGCGGTCGGTGGCAGCGAGCCGTCCCAGGGCGGCACGCCGACGCTCGCGGGCATCGCCGTGGAGACATCGCGCCGGGGCCAGGGCTGGGGCGCCGCGGTGACCGCACACCTCACCCGTCTCGCGGTCCGGGAGTCGGGAGCGTGCGCCCTCGGCATGTTCGCCGACAACGACGCCGCCCGCCGGGTCTACCTCCGGCTCGGGTTCAGCACCGGGATGGAGTGGACGAGCCGCTGGTTCGACGCGTGAGCCGTGAGGTGTCGTCAGAGCCCCTCCGCGCCGACGCCGAACCTAGGGTTGTCCCGTCCCCCGAGCGAAAGGTTCGCGATGCCCAGGATCGACAACGGCCCCGACTCCCTCCACGTGGAGGACACCGGCGGCGACGGCCGGCCCGTCGTCCTCATCCACGGCTGGCCGCTGAGCGGCGCGTCGTGGTCCGCCCAGACTCCGGCCCTCACCGGGGCGGGCTATCGGGTCGTCACCTACGACCGCCGCGGCTTCGGCCGCTCGGACAAGCCGGGGGCGGACTGCACCTACGACTACTCGACGCTGACCAGCGACCTCGACGCCGTGCTGCGCGGCCTCGACCTGCGCGACGTGACCCTCGTCGGATTCTCGATGGGCGGCGGCGAGGTCGCCCGCTACCTCGGGACGCAGGGCGAGGACCGCGTGCACAGCGCCGTCTTCGCGGCGGCCATCCCTCCGTGCCTCAAGCAGGACGACGCGCATCCCGACGGTGCACTGGACGACGCCACCGTGCGCGAGATGCAAGCAGCCCTGGAGGCCGACCCGCCCGGGTTCCTCGACGCCTTCACCAAGAACTTCTTCAGCGCGAACGGCGAGCTCAAGGTCACCGAGGAGCAGCGGCAGGAGGCCCTGCGGCTGGCCCTGCAGGCGGACGTCCACGGCGCGCGGGAGTGCATCGCCTCCTGGGTCGAGGACTTCACGGAGGACCTGGCACGGGTTCGGGTCCCGACGCTCGTCATCCACGGGGACGCGGACGCCATCGTCCCGCTCGAGAAGTCCGGGCAGCGAACCCATGAGCAGGTGGCAGGCAGCGAGCTGCACGTCATTCGCGACGGTCCGCACGGCATCAACGTCTCGCACCCCGAGGAGTTCAACCGGGTCCTGCTCGAGTTCCTCGGGCGCTGACGTCACCGTGACGTGGGGCCGGAGGCGGCACCGCTGCGGCGCGGTGCCGTCTCGGGCGTCGATCAGTCGAAGTCGTCGGCCGTGTAGCCGTCGCTGGGCTCGACCAGGACGAGCCAGTTTCCCGAGTTGTCCCGGCACAGGGCCTCGGTGCCGTAGGGCCGCCGCGAGGGGGGCTGCATGAACTCCACGCCCTTGGCCGACAGCTCCTCGAAGGTCGCCCGACAGTCGTCGACCGTCAGCCCCAGACCGTGCATGGCTCCCTGGTCCTGGGAGCGCCGGATCGCCTCGACCATCTCCGGCGCGAGCGGCGGCCCCGGCACTGCGAGGTTGACCTGGAGCTCGGGCTGGGCCGGGTGCACGACGGTGCACCAGCGGTACCCGTCCCCGAGCGTGATGTCGTCCTTCTCCGCGAACCCGAGGACCTCGGTGTAGAACTTCTTCGACGCGTCCTGGTCCTGGACGAAGACGCTGACGATGCTGATGTTCGTGATCATGGCCCGAGCGTAGGAGCGGTCCCGTGGCCGGCGCTTCTCCCTGATTGCGGAGGGTCCGCCCCCGCCTCGGGGTTCCGTGTCTCGGCAAGGCCCCACATGAAGACGTAGCACCCCGGGATGTGCGGGGCACCCGCCGCGTACCGGCGCTGGAACGCCGTCGGCGTCTCGCCGACGACCTCGAGGAAGCGAGCGCTGAAGGACCCCAGGCTGGTGAACCCGACGGCGTGGCACACCTCGGTGACGGTGAGGTTCGTGGCCCGGAGCAGGTCCTGGGCGCGCTCGATCCGGCGCTGCGAGACGTAGGCCGCTGGGGTGATCCCGTACGTGGCGCGGAAGAGGCGGAGGAAGTGGTAGCGGCTCAGCCCCGCGACCGCGGCCAGCGTGTCGAGGTCGACCGGCTCGGCGTAGTGCCGGTCGGCGTGGTCGCGGGCCCGGCGGAGGTGCACGAGCACGTCACTGGGCGCTCGGGGCTCCCGCGATCCGCCCCCCACGGCGTCAGCTCTCGTTCGGGTTGACCTCGGGGGCGCCCTGCGGGGCCGGGGCGGATGCCGGGGGAACGGCGTCGATGCCGGCCTCCCTGCGCTGGTCGGGCGTGATGGGCGCGGGCGCGTCGGTCAAGGGGTCGTAGCCGCCGCCCGACTTGGGGAACGCGATGACGTCACGGATGGACTCGAAGCCGCCGAGCAGCATGACGATCCGGTCCCAGCCGAACGCGATGCCGCCGTGCGGGGGCGCGCCGAACTGGAACGCGTCGAGGAGGAACCCGAACTTGTCCCGGGCCTCCTCGGCGGAGAGCCCCATGACGGAGAAGACCCGCTCCTGGACGTCCCGCCGGTGGATACGGATGGACCCACCGCCGATCTCGTTGCCGTTGCACACCATGTCGTAGGCGTAGGCCAGCGCCGGACCGGGGTCGGTGTCGAAGGTGTCGACGAACTCGGCCTTGGGCGAGGTGAACGCGTGGTGGACGGCCGTCCAGGCGCCCGTGCCGACCGCCACGTCACCGGCGGCAACGGCATCCGTGGCCGGTTCGAACAGGGGTGCGTCCACGACCCAGAGGAAGCTCCAGGCCGACTCGTCGACGAGGCCGCAGCGCCTGCCGATCTCCAGGCGAGCCGCACCGAGCAGGGCACGCGAGGCCTTGGTGGCCCCCGCGGCGAAGAAGATGCAGTCACCCGGCTGCGCCCCCACGTGCTCGGCCAGCCCGGTGAGCTCGGGCTCGGTGAGGTTCTTCGCCACCGGACCGCCGAGGGTGCCGTCCTCCGAGACGAGGACGTACGCCAGCCCCTTCGCCCCGCGCTGCCTGGCCCACTCCTGCCACGCGTCCAGCTGCTTGCGTGGTTGGCTCGCTCCGCCGGGCATGACGACGGCTCCCACGTACTCCGACTGGAACACCCGGAACGGGGTCTCGGAGAAGTAGTCGGTGCACTCGACGAGCTCGACGCCGAAGCGCAGGTCCGGCTTGTCCGTGCCGTAGCGGCGCATCGCCTGGTCGTAGGTCATCTGCCGGAAGGGCGTTGCGAGGTCCACCCCGATGAGGGCCCAGATCTCGCGGACGACGGCTTCACCCAGCTCGAGGACGTCGGTCTGCTCGACGAAGCTCATCTCGATGTCGAGCTGGGTGAACTCCGGCTGGCGGTCGGCGCGGAAGTCCTCGTCCCGGTAGCAGCGCGCGATCTGGTAGTAGCGCTCCATGCCGGCCACCATGAGGAGCTGCTTGAACAGCTGCGGGCTCTGCGGCAGGGCGTACCAGCTGCCGGGCGCGAGCCGGGCGGGCACGAGGAAGTCACGCGCGCCCTCCGGGGTCGAGCGGGTGAGCGTCGGGGTCTCGATCTCGACGAAGTCGCGCGCGCTGAGCACCCTGCGGGCCGCGGCGTTCACCTCGGAGCGGAGCCGCAGCGCGTGGCCGGCGGACTGCCGGCCCGGTCGACGGAGGTCGAGGTACCGGTGCTTGAGGCGAGCCTCCTCGCCCACGGTGACCCGCTCGTCGACCTGGAAGGGCAGGGCGGCCGAGGGGTTGAGCACCTCGATGAAGGTCGCGACGACCTCGACCTCCCCGGTGGCAAGGTCCGGGTTGACGTTTCGCTCCTCGCGAGCCGCCACCTGGCCCACGACGGTCACGACGAACTCGTTGCGCAGATCGTGAGCCGCCCCGGTCAGCACCTCGTCCCGGGCGACCACCTGCACCACACCGCTCGCGTCACGGACGTCGAGGAACGCGACCCCCCCGTGATCGCGCCGCTTCGCCACCCACCCGGCGAGGGTCACGGTCTGTCCGGTGTGGGCAGCACGCAGGGTGCCGGCCTCGTGGGTGCGGAGCACGGATGGTCCTTCGGTCGAGATCGGGGCGGATGCCGGGGCGCACCGGCCGCTCCGGCCGCGGTCCGCGGACCGGCTCAGTCTACGGAGGTCGTCAGGGCCGTCCGAACGGGATGGCGGGGGGCGTGCAGGGCCTGACCGCTCGACGTGGGACGTGCTCAGCCGCGCGCCGGCAGCAGGCACAGCTCGTTGCCGGAGGGGTCGGCGAGGATGCGCCACGGCAGAGGACCCCAGTTCGGGTGGAGCTCACGCCCGCCCCAGTCGACGATGCGCGCGACGACCTCGTCGGGCTCGTCGGACGCCTCGAGGCGCAGATCGAGGTGGAGGCGGTTCTTGCGCTCGCCCTTGGGCCTCGGCTCGAGGCAGAGCTCCAGCAGCGGTCCACGGCCTGACGGATGCCGCAGGGCCGCCGGCATGGCCGAGTCGACGGGACGCCACCCCGACAGCTCCGCCCAGAACGCCGAGTCCCGCCCGGGGTCGGCGCTGTCGAGCGGGAGGGCGGCGATCGGCCCCGACGCCGCGTACTCGGGCCGGGCCTCCATGACGCAGAACGGGTTGCCCTCCGGATCGGCGAGGACGACCCACGGCACGTCGTGCTGGCCGATGTCGAGGTGGGTCGCGCCGAGCGCCAACGCGCGCTCGACGACCTCCGCCTGGCGCTCGCCCCCGGCGATGTCCAGGTGGAGGCGCGGCTCGGGCGGCCTCGGCTCCGGGACCCGCTGGAAGCAGAGGTCCAGGTACGCGCCCTCGGCCACGTCGAGGCGCGTCTCGTACGCGTCCGCCTCGTCGGTCAGCGTGGTGGTGGCGAGAAGGTCCTCCCAGAACGTCCCGAGAGCACGGGGGTCCGCGGCGTCGACCGCGATGTTTTCGAGGAACATGCATCCGTTCGTACCACGCGATGGAGACTTCGTCGCACGGTGGCGTCACGGCATCCGGGTCAGCGTGCGGATTGCCGGGACCCGGCCCGCGGCAGACGCGACGTCCTAGACCGAGGTCGGCGGCAGTGGCGCGGGCGACCCCTGGAGCCGGTCCACGGCGTCGCGCAGCCGTTCATGGAACCGGTGCTCCGAGAAGTTCTCGCCGTGCTGCCGAATGGCGGCCGGGTCGATGGGGTGGTCCCCGCAGGCCACCACGGCGGCGCGGATGGCCTCAGCGGTCGGCTCGGTGAAGAAGAGGCCGTTGACGCCCTCCTCCACCGTGTCCAGGTAGCCGCCCGCCTTCAGCGCCAGCGTGGGCTTGCCGAAGGCCGCCGCCTCGATCGGGGTCAGCCCGAAGTCCTCGTAGCTGGGAGCGACGAGGGCCGTGGCGTTGTCGTAGAGCCAGCGCATCTCCGGATCCCCCATCCGGGTCAGGAGCACGACGTTGTCCGGGAGGCTGGTGCGCAGCCCCTCCTCGAGAGGTCCGGACCCGACGATGACGAGTCGGTCGGGGAGGCCTCGGAACGCCTCCACCGCCCGGTCCACGTTCTTGTAGGGAAGGAGCCGTGACACGAGCAGGTGATAGCGCAGTGGCTGTCGGTCGGCGACCTGCGGGACGGGCCGACGCTCGCCCGACGGGTCCACCCCGACCGGCGGGTGGAGGACGTGCGCCCCGATGCCGTAGGTCTCGGCGACCCGGCGCTGGACGTCGCGGGAGTTCACGACGTAGGTGTCGGCGGTCCCCGCGGCACGCCTGTCCCACCGGGTCAGCCAGCCCTGCATGGCGAACAACGCCAGCCCCTGTGCCGAGCGGGCCGGGGACCCCCCGAGGTACCGATCCCTCTGGTAGAGCCACCGCGCCGGGGCGTGGCAGTAGACGAGCTTTCGCCCGGACGTGCTCATGCCGTGGGCCCACCCACTGCTCGAGGCGATGACGACGTCCGCGTCGATGTGCATCTGGGACACGGCCCACGGCATCACCGACAGTGCCGCCCGGTGGTCGCGGCGGAAGGCGCCGACCCGGTTGATCGGGGACGTGACGACAGTGGCGTCCCGGAACTCCGGGAACGTCGTGTCCGGGTTGTAGATCAGGGTGTGGACCGTCGCCTCCGGGAAGGCGCGCAGCATGGAGACCACGACGCGCTCAGCCCCACCGCGCTGGGTGAGGTAGTCGTGCGCGATCGCGACACGTGGACGGCGGGGCATGGACTCCTCCGGGTGACCGCGTTCTCCGAACCGGAGCGGCGGCGAATGCTCATGATCTCGGACAGGAGCTGGTGGTCGGGGTAGGCGGACGAGGAATCCTACCGTGTCGGGCCACCCGGGCCTGGCTGCCTCGGACCACCCCGGGCGAGTCCTGCCACCCCCGACCAGACGGCGGCGACACCGTCCGCGGTGGATCCGATGCCGTATGAGTCCCGCACCGTGGTCCACGCCTGGCTCGCGCGGGCGAGCGCCGCCTCGGGGTCCGCAACGGTCCGCGCGATGGCGGCGGCGAGGGCGTCGGGATCCCCTGGGGGCACCGTGAGGGCCGGCGCCGGCGCGGCGAGGATCTCGTCCACGCCGCCGCCCCGCGAGGCGATGACGGGAACACCCCGGGCCATCGCCTCGACGACCACCTGCCCGAACGGCTCCGGAACAGTGGCACCGTGCACGCACACGGTCAGCCGGTCGATCTCGACCACGGGGTCCCGGACGAAACCGGTCAGGACGAACCGGTCGGTGAGCCCGAGCCGGGCGATCTCCGAACGCACCTCCTTCGCGTAGTCCTCGGCACCGAAGCTCGCCTCCCCGACGATGACGAACCTTGCCTCCGGATGCTTGGCGAGGACCAGGGCGGCCGCGCGGACGAGGACGAGCTGCCCCTTGGTCGGTGAGATCCGTCCGACCATGCCGACGAGGGGGGCTCCCGCCGGCTGTCGGAGCCGTGGTGCGGGGGCGTACTGGTCCGCTGCCAGCCCGGGATGCACGACGGTGAGCCGCCGCACGCCGGGAAGCGTGGCAGCGGTGGCATGGGAGTTGGCGACGACGTGGTGAGGCGCCCGGCGAGCGAGCCCACGGACGAGCCGCACCATCGCCGGCGGGAGGTAGTCGGTGGCGATCCGGTCGTGGACGTGCCAGACGAGCGGTCGCCGGGCCAGCCGGGCGACGGGCACGCCGATGAGGTCCGCCTTGAGCGACGTGGTGTGCACGACGTCGACCTCGAGCTGCCGGAGCCTGCGGGCCACGCGCAACGCGAGCGGCAGCGTGCGCACGGCATCCCGGATGTCGGTCAGAGGCGTTGAGCCAGCGGCATACCGGTCTCGCGTGGCGAGGTCGTCGGCCAGCCCGATCACCTCGACCGAGTGCCCAGCCTCCTCCAGCCTCCCGACGAGCGGACCGTCGCCCAGCAGGATCACGTGGACGGCGAAGCGCCCGGGCGCCCGTTCGGCCAGCGCGTCGAGGAGGCGCAGGAGCGCGAGCTCGGCTCCGCCGAGCTGGGCCGTGTGGTCCAGGACGGCGACCCGCACGGGTCGGTGCGTCGGGCCG
>JAQSWG010000070.1 GCA_029266735.1 Ornithinibacter sp. | reverse complement strand
GGCGGTCTGGACACCGACGCGCTGCGCCGTTCCTGGCCCGACGTCCTCGACTGGCTCAGCCGCCACAAGCGGGTGACCTGGACGTTCGTCGCGCAGAACGCTCAGGTCGCCGACTACGACGGCCAGCGGGTCCTCCTCGGCATCTCCACCGTCGGCCTCGCGGACACCTTCCGCCGCGGTGCGCACGCCGACTACGTCCGGCAGGCCCTCATCGACGTCCTCGGAGTGGATGCCCGCGTGGAAGGAGTCCCCTCGGACGACGGCGGAGGCGCAGCGCGACTCGTGCCGATGCCACCGGCGCCGGCCGCAACGGCCGCGCCGGCGGCTGGAGGGCGGCAGGCAACGCGCCCGGCCCGGCCAACCGCTGCCGTGCCGGATCCCGAGTCCGCCGACGAACCGGCCGCACGCCCCGCGGACGCGGCCAGCGACTCGCCTGTCGGGACGCACACCGGGCGGGGCTCGGAAGCGGGCCGGCCGGCATCCGGTTCCGAGCCAGGGAGCTGGTCGGACGCACCCGCGCCGCACGAGACCGCCCCGTCGTGGGCCGCTCCCGGGCGCCCGGGCACCGGCCCGACCGACCAGGCTCGTGGGTCCGGGGACGGTGTCGACGACTCGGCCATCAGCGCCGACGACGAGTCCATCGACGAGCTGCCCGACGTCGGCGTCCCCGTCGTCGAACGCCTGCTGGGGGGCACGGTCATCTCCGAGGACAGTCGGTGAGTGCGGCGTCGTACCGCCTCAGCCACGGCGTCGTCGCCCCGGTGTCCAAGATGCTGTGGCGCCCGACGATCACCGGCACCGAGAACGTCCCGCTGACGGGAGGCGTCCTGCTGGCGAGCAACCACCTGTCCTTCATCGACTCCTTCGCCATCCCGATCGCCGCACCGCGCCCGGTGAGCTTCCTCGCGAAGTCGGACTACTTCACGGGCACGGGGGTGAGTGGAGCGATCCGCCGCGGCTTCTTCGAGGGCTCCAACGCGATCCCGGTCGACCGGCACTCCTCGCGCGCGGCCCAGGAGTCGCTCGACGCGGCGCTCGCCGTGCTGCGCGAGGGTCGCGCGTTCGGGATCTACCCGGAGGGAACCCGCTCTCGGGACGGCCGCCTCTACAAGGGCCGCACCGGTGTCGCCTGGCTCGCGCTCACGGCCGGTGTGCCCGTGGTACCGGTGGGCCTGGTCGGCACGGACCGCGTCCAGCCGGTGGGGGCCAGCTTTCCCCGGCTGGCGAGGGTACGGGTCTCCTTCGGACCGCCGATCTCGCCCGAGCCGTATGCCGGGATGCCGGCCGGCAAGGGACGCCGCCTGCTCACCGACGAGGTGATGGACGCCATCGCCCGACTCACGGGCCAGGAACGGGCCGAGACGTACAACGAGCTCCCGGCGGACTCCACCGGGGCAGCCGTGGGCATCTGACGCCCAGCCCGCCCGGTCAGGGGTGGAGGGCGTCGAACTCCGCCTCGGACACCACGTCCGGGTCGGCGTCGAGGCGCACGTGGGCCAGCAGCGCCTGGACGACCCGCAGGGCCGCCGCGGCGCGCTCACCCCAGTGCGACAGGTAGCTGAACTGCCACCACCACAGCGCCTCCACGGGCCGCCCCGCGTCGTGGTGGCTCAGTCCATGGGTCAGCGCGGACGCGATGTCGGCGAGGTCGTTGGACAGGCAGCCCACGGTGGGCTCGGGGTCGATCACCGGGTCGGCGACGTCCGCGTACTCGTCGAGGCCCTCGAAGACGTTCGCGAGGTTCTCGCGCAAGGGGTCGAGCTCCGCGTCGGGGCCGGGGTCGACCTCGAAGCGCGCGACGGGGACGACGTCCTCGATGGCCCCGAGCCGTGCGCCCATGACGAGCACCTGCGACAGCGCCAGGAGCACCATCGGCAGCGCAGCCTCCGGGGTGTTGCCGGCGGCGATCTCGCGGACGGTGAGGAGGAACATGCGCGCATCGGCGGCCGACTCCTCTGACAGGAGGGCCAGGTCGTCAGACATCGATGAGCCTCCGTCCCTCGAAGGCCCGGCCCAGGGTGACCTCGTCGGCGTACTCGAGGTCGCCGCCGACCGGGAGGCCGGACGCGAGGCGGGTCACCCGCAGCCCGAAGTCCCGAAGCATGCGGGACAGGTAGCTCGCGGTCGCCTCACCCTCGAGGTTGGGGTCGGTGGCGATGATGACCTCGGTGACCGTGCCGTCCCCCAGCCGGGTGAGGAGCTCACGGACGCGAAGGTCGTCGGGCCCGATCCCGTCGATGGGGCTGATCGCCCCGCCGAGCACGTGGTAGCGCCCCCGGAACTCTCGCGTGCGCTCGATGGCGACGACGTCCTTGGGCTCCTCGACGACGCAGATCGCGTGGAGGTCCCGGCGCGGGTCCAGGCACACCCTGCAGCGGTCGGCCTCCGCCACGTTGAAGCACACCTCGCAGAACCGCACCTTGAGCTTGACCTCGGTGAGCGCGTGCGCCAGGCGTTCGACGTCCGCGGGGTCGGCCTGGAGGAGGTGGAAGGCGATGCGCTGGGCGCTCTTGGGACCGACACCCGGCAGCCTGCCGAGCTCGTCGATGAGGTCCTGGACCGCGCCTTCGTACACGCGTCGAGCCTACGACCTCGCGCCGACCGTGTCCCCCGCCGCCGCGCCCCGGATCACCAGCTCTCTCCCACCTCACTCCTGCAATCCCCATCGAGCAGGGATCGAGCCCCCGAGGAGCGCGCGGCGGCGGCGGCGGTGTCAGCCCGCCGGAAGCTCCCCGCTGGCCACCGCGGCCCGCAGGTCGTCGGTGGCATCCCAGTCGTTGGCGTGCATCGCCGCGACCACTCGGCCCTCGCGCAGCCAGAAGGCCCGGAACACCCGTCCCTCGAGGTCGCCGTGCACGACGACCTCGTCGTCGGCGCCGCCGTGGCCCACGTACTCCATCCCGAGGTCGTACTGGTCGGTGAAGAAGTACGGCATCGCCTCGTACAGCTCGTCCCCACCGGCGAGGTTGCGCGCGGCGACCTTGGCCTGGTTGAGGGCCGTGTCCCAGTGCTCCACCCGGATCCGGCGACCGAGAACCGGGTGGTCGTGGTTCGCGATGTCGCCCACGGCGAACACCGACGGCGACGACGTCCGGAGCCGGGCGTCCACGAGCACGCCGTCCTCAACGGCAAGCCCCGCCTCCTTGGCCAGCTCCACGCGCGGGCTGACACCCACGCCGGCGACCACGAGGTCGGCGGCCGCGAGGTCGGTCGTCGTCACGGAGGTCCCCAGCCGCAGGTCCACGCCGTGCTCACGGTGGAGCCCGGCGAACATCCCGGCCACCGTCGGTCCGAGAACGCGCAGGAGGGGCAGCTCTGCCGTCTCGAACACCGTCACGTCGGAGCCGGCCGCCCGCGCGGCCGCCGCCGCCTCGAGGCCGATCCAGCCAGCGCCCACGATGACGATCCGCCGGCCCGCGCCGAACGCCGCCTTGAGCCGGTCACTGTCCTCGATCGTCCGCAGGTATGCCGTCGGGACACCGCTCTCCTCGGCCAGCGCCAGCCGTCGGGGCTCGGCGCCCGTGGCGAGCAGCAGGCCGTCGAAGGACTCGTCGCCGGCCGTGGTCCGCACCACCCTGGCCGACAGGTCCACTGCCGTTGCCCGGACACCCAGCCGCAGCTCGACGTCGTGGTCGGCGTACCACTCCCGTGGGTGGACGAAGGCGACGTCGAGCGGGTCGTTGCCCAGCAGGTACCCCTTGGACAGCGGTGGGCGTTCGTACGGCGGGTGCTCCTCGGCGCCGATGAGCACGACCCGCCCGTCGTACCCGTGTTCCCTCAGCTCGGTGGCGGCGGTGCCGCCGGCCAGCCCTGCTCCCACGATGACGATCGCCATGGGACGGACGGTACGCCGCACGGCCAACCTCCGGAAGGAGCGGGTGGGCAGGCCCACGGAGGGGGTGACCGGCATCCGGTCACCGGGCTCGGGTCCGGAGCCGCCGGTTAGAGTGGTCGCCGCCCGCAGAACCCTCGGTCCCCGGAGTCGCACGTGCCCATCGTCGTCCAGAAGTACGGCGGATCGTCGCTGGCCGATGCCGAGAGCATCAAGCGGGTCGCACGCCGGATCGCGGAGACGAAGAAGGCAGGAAACGACGTGGTCGTCGCCGTCTCGGCCATGGGCGACACGACCGACGAGCTGCTCGACCTCGCCCAGGAGGTCAGCCCGGTGCCGCCCCCACGTGAGCTCGACATGCTCATGACGGCGGGAGAGCGCATCTCGATGGCCTTGGTCGCGATGGCGATCTCCGACCTGGGCTACAGCGCCAGGTCGTTCACCGGCAGCCAGGCCGGCGTCATCACGGACTCCGCGCACGGCAGGGCCAAGATCATCGACGTCACTCCGGGCCGCATCACGGAGGCCCTCGGCAAGGGCCACATCGTCATCGTCGCCGGGTTCCAGGGCGTCAGCCAGGACACCAAGGAGATCACGACCCTCGGGCGGGGGGGCACCGACACCACCGCCGTGGCCCTCGCCGCGGCGCTGCTCGCCGCGGTCTGTGAGATCTACACCGACGTGGACGGGGTCTTCACCGCCGACCCCCGCATCGTGGCGAGCGCTCGCAAGATCGACCGGATCAGCAACGAGGAGATGCTCGAGCTCGCGGCGGGCGGCTCGAAGGTGCTCCACCTGCGCAGCGTCGAGTACGCCCGCCGCTTCGGCATCCCCATCCACGTCCGGTCGTCGTTCTCCCAGAAGGAGGGCACGATCGTCACAGACCAGCCCGGACCGCAAGGAGACCTCGTGGAAGAGCCGATCATCGCCGGAGTGGCGCACGACCGCAGCGAGGCCAAGGTCACCGTCGTCGGCGTCCCCGACCGGACCGGCATGGCCGCCCAGATCTTCGAGGCCGTGAGCCTGGCCCAGATCAACCTCGACATGATCGTCCAGAACGTGTCGGCGACGGAGACCGGCCTCACCGACATCTCCTTCACCCTTCCCAAGTCCGACGGCACCGCGGCCGTGTCGGCGCTCCAGCGGATCCAGGGTGACGTGGGCTTCTCGGCGATCCAGTACGACGACCAGATCGGCAAGCTGTCGCTCGTCGGTGCCGGGATGCGGTCCAACCCGGGTGTCTCGGCCACGTTCTTCAAGGCCCTGGCGAAGGCCGGGGTCAACATCGAGATGATCTCCACCTCGGAGATCCGCATCTCCGTCATCACCCGCGACGACCTGCTGGACGACGCGGTCCGCGCCGTCCACACCGCCTTCGGGTTGGACTCGCTCGAGGGAGAGGCCGTCGTCTACGGGGGAACCGGCCGCTGACGTGACTGACCACGGGCAGGACCGAACGGTGGGAGGGCGGCCCACCCTCGCCGTCGTCGGCGTCACCGGCGCCGTCGGGCGGGTCGTGCTCGACGTCCTCCCCACCCGGGACACGCACTGGGGAAGCATCCGGCTCGCTGCGGGGGCCGAGGACGTGGGAGCGGTGTTCACCGTGGCAGGGGCCGAGGTCGTCGTCGAGGCGCTGACCCCCGAGTTCTTCGACGGCGTCGACGTCGCCATCTTCGACATTCCGACCGGGATCGCTCGCGAGTGGGTCGAGCTCGCGGCCGGCCGCGGCGTGGTCGCCATCGACAACAGCACCGTCTTCCGGACCCAGCCCGATGTGCCGCTCGTCGTCCCCGAGGTCAACCCCCGGAAGATCGCCGATCGTCCCCGCGGCATCATCGCCAACCCCGGCGCGACGGTGATGACGATGATCGACGCCCTCGCGGTGCTGCACGGCGCGTGGCAGCTCGCCGGACTGGTCGTCACGACGTTCCAGGCGGCATCCGGCCTGGGTCGCACCGGCATCACTCGCCTGCACGACGAGCTGGACGTCGTCCACGGCCACCGCGAGCTCGGCACCCGTCCGGGTGACGTCCGTCGTCTCATCGAGCACGAGCTGGGGGAGTCGCCGTTCCCGGCCCCGCTCGCGCTCAACATCATCCCGTTCGTCGGCCATCACGTCGGGGACGGCTGGACCTCGGAGGAGGTGAAGGTGCGTGACGAGACCCGCAAGATCCTCGACCTCCCGGAGCTGCCCGTCTCTGCCACGTGCGTCCGGGTCCCCGTGGTGTCCTCCCACTCCGTGACGGTGCACGCCACCTTCGCCCAGCGGGTCCGCGTCTCCGAGGCCCGGCAGGCCCTCATCGAGGCCCCCGCCGTGGTCATCCTCGACGACCCGGAACACGCGGAGTTCCCGACCCCGAACGACGTCGTGGGCGTCGACCCCCGGTTCGCCGGGCGAATCCGCCAGGACCCCCAGTCACCGATGACCCTCGACCTGTTCATCTGCGGTGACAACCTCCGCAAGGGCGCCGCCCTCAACATGATGCAGACCGCGGAGCTCGTCGCCCTCGACCTGACCCGGGCCTGAGACGCGCCACAATGGGGTCGTAGACCGCCAGACCCCAACGGGACCACCCGTACACCCTTACACCCGCACCGCAGGAGCGCCCCATGACCGTCCGGACCGTCGCCATGCTCACCGCCGGTGGGCTGGCACCGTGCCTGTCCTCCGCCGTCGGAGGCCTCATCGAGCGCTACACCGAGGTGGCCCCGGACGTCCGGCTCATCGCCTACACCAACGGGTATGCCGGCCTGCTCCGCGGTGACACGGTGGAGGTCACCCCCGAGGTGCGACAGCGGGCCCACCTCCTCCACGGCTTCGGTGGCTCGCCGATCGGCAACAGCCGGGTCAAGCTCACCAACGTCGCCGACTGCGTCGAGCGCGGCCTGGTCCAGGAGGGCCAGGACCCACTGCACGTGGCCGCCGAGCAGCTGACGTCCGACGGGGTCGACGTCCTCCACACCATCGGGGGGGACGACACGAACACGACGGCGGCCGACCTCGCGGCATACCTCCACGAGAACGGGCACGACCTCACGGTCGTCGGACTGCCCAAGACCGTCGACAACGACATCGTGCCGATCCGCCAGTCCCTCGGCGCGTGGACCGCGGCCGCGCAGGGCTCGGTCTTCGCCCAGAACATCGTCGCCGAGCACTCGTCGAACCCGCGGATGCTCATCGTCCACGAGGTCATGGGTCGCCACTGCGGCTGGCTGACCGCCGCGACGGCCGAGGCGTACCACCTGTGGGTCGCCGAGCAGGACTACGTACCCGCGATCGGCAACGACCCGCGGAGGTGGGACGTCCACGGGGTGTTCGTGCCCGAGCGCCCGATCGACCTGCACGCCGAGGCGGACCGGCTGCGGGGGGTCATGGACGAGATCGGGTGCGTCAACGTCTTCCTGTCCGAGGGCGCCGGCGTCTCCGAGGTCGTCGCGGAGCTCGAGGCCGCCGGCCAGGAGGTGCCGCGCGACCCGTTCGGCCACGTCCAGCTCGACAAGGTCAACCCCGGCGCGTGGTTCGCCAAGCAGTTCGCGGACCTCCTCGGGGCCGAGAAGACGATGGTGCAGAAGTCCGGCTACTTCTCTCGCTCCGCCGCCGCGAACGCCCGCGACCTCGCGCTCATCAAGGAGTGCACCGACCTCGCCGTCGACTCGGCGATGCGGGGCCAGCCGGGTGTCATCGGGCACGACGAGGAGCGCGGCGACGAGCTGCGAGCCATCGAGTTCCCCCGGATCAAGGGTGGCAAGGCGTTCGACACCTCGGTGCCCTGGTTCACCGACCTGCTCGAGTCGATCGGCCAGGTCTGACCGGGGAGCCGACGTTCGTCGTCGACGCCTGGTGGATGGCGGTCGGCGTGTATGCCGTGCTCCTGGTCGGGCAGCGGCTGTGGCGGGCGCGCACCTGGGTCCCGCCGGAATGGCCGGAGGCCGACTACGGGTGGAAGGTGACACACCTGTTCTGGGTGCCCTTCCACGTGCTCGACGTGGTGTTCGGTGTGCCGCTCCTCTTCGCCATCGTCATCGCCTACTTCGCGATCTGAGCTCGGAGCGTCCTCACCTCAGGGTTCGACGGTGACGCCCTTCCAGAAGGCGACATGGTCACGGATCTGCGCCGCGGCCTCCTTGGGCTCCGGGTAGTACCAGGCGGCGTCGGGGTTGGAGCGGCCGTCCACCTCGAGGCTCCAGTAGGAGGCCGTGCCCTTCCACGGGCAGACGGTGTGCGTGTCCGAGGGCCGCAGGAGCGACCGGTCGACGGACTCCGCCGGGAAGTAGTGGTTGCCCTCGACGACGACGGTGTCGTCGGACTCGGCGATGACCGTGCCGTTCCAGATGGCCTTCATGGGTCCTCCTCCAGGGTGGTCGATGGCCCTGCCAACCCCCGGACGGCCCGGTCTGTTCCCACACGCCCAACCTTTGTGCGCTGCGGTTCGGTCTGCTCGAATCCCTGTCGCGACCCACCTCGGGCGGGCAGGATGACGCCGTGCTGCCCGACCTCTTCCTCGTCCCCGAGGAGCGCGAGAACCCGCACACCCGTATCGACGCACACCTCGAGGACGGCGCGGCGTGGAGCGTGGGCAACCACGTCCGCCCGGTGGTCCACGGCCGTCCCTACTTCGCGGAGCTCCACGAGCGCATCAGCGCGATGGGGGAGGGTGACCTCCTGTTCTTCGTCGACTGGCGCGGGGACCCGGACCAGCGGCTGACCGACGACCCGCAGTCCACCGTGTCCGCCACCTTCGCCGCCGCCGCACGTCGTGGTGTCGACGTGCGAGGTCTGCTGTGGCGCTCGCACTGGCGGCGGCTGGGCTTCCACTCCCACAAGGCCCGCTACCTCGGCCTCGAGATCGAGGAGGCCGGCGGGCAGTGCCTTCGAGACATGCGGGTGCGCACCGCCGGGTCGCACCACCAGAAGTTCGTCGTCCTGCGCCACGGCGACGACCCCTCGCGGGACATCACCTACCTCGGAGGCATCGACCTGTGCCACAGCCGTCGCGACGGCATCGAGCACGAGGGCGACTCCCAGCGGGTCGACATGCCTGCCGTCTTCGGGAGGCGGCCGGCGTGGCACGACGTGCACTGCGCCATCACCGGCCCGGCCGTCTACGACGTCGAGACGGTGTTCCGGGAGCGCTGGGAGGACTCCACGCCGCTCACCCTCAACCCCGGCCGGCTGCTCTCGAGCATCAGCCGTGGGGAGGACCTCACTCCGCGGCCACTCCCTGAGCAGGCTCCGCCCCCGCCGTCGCCGGATGAGGCGTGTGAGGCGGTCCAGATCCTGCGCACCTACCCGGCCATCCTCCCGAAGGGGTACGACTTCGCTCCCGACGGTGAGCGCAGCGTCGCGGCGGGCAACGCCAAGGCCGTCAAGCACGCCCAACGCCTCATCTACCTCGAGGACCAGTACCTGTGGTCGGAGGAGGTCGGGCGGCACTTCGGCGACGCCCTACGGAACAACCGCGACCTCCGCCTCATCGCCGTCATCCCGATCGTCCCGGACGTCGACGGCCCGCTCACCTCTCCGCCCGAGCTCTACGGCCGCAAGCTGGCGATGGACCTCCTGCTCGAGGCCGGTGGTGACCGGGTGGCCGTGTACGGGCTGACGAACGAGGGCGGCTACCCCATTTACGTCCACTCGAAGGTATGCGTCATCGACGACGTGTGGTCGAGCGTCGGCTCCGACAACTTCAACCGGCGGTCGTGGACGAGCGACTCCGAGATCGCCGCCGCCATCCAGGACGTCCGGGTGGAGAACCGGGAGGGGACCGCCCCCCGGGACGTCTTCGCGCTCCGGATCAGGCGGGAGCTCGTCGCCGAGCACGTCGGCCTGCACCCCGACGACGTTCCCGACGACCCGGACGAGGTGTGGGACCTCATGGCGGCCTCGGCGGCTCGTCTGGACGAGTGGTATGCCGGCGGAGGCACGCTGAGACGCCGTCACCTCCCGCGTCCCACGGCACCATTCCGGGGTACCTCGGTCCACTGGCGGCGGCGGTTGCCCGGTGCTCAGGGGACGGCAGACGTGGACCGACCGCCCGGGCGGCTGCGACGTCTGGAGCCGCCCCAGCTCACCCGGGCCCAGCTGCTCTGGGCCTCTCGGGTGTACGGGGTGGTCGACCCCGACGGCACGATCGGCCGCGACGACGAGATCTGACCGCCGACTCGCGACACGGCCAGAGGGCGTCCGACGACTCGGTCGGGGCAGCGCCTCGTCCGGTCAGCGCGTGGAGCGGGCCGACCCCACGAAGCCCTCGGCCTGGGTCCCCTCGTCGGCGACCCGGACGCCGTACCGGTACGACAGCTTCCCACCGAGCCACCCGGAGACACCGAGCATGGCCAGGGCGACGATCGACAGGACCAGGGCCCCGGCGCTGACGTCGTCGTAGCCCTGCGACCTTCGCAGGAAGAAGTTGGCGACGTACAGCAGGGTCACGACGACGTTGATCGCCGCGTGCGTCAGGCCGGTCGTGAAGGCCCGGGTCCCCCGCTCGATGGTGGACAGGTCGATCGCCCCGAAGATGGCGGCGACCAGCGCACCGATGATGCCGATGCCGATGAGCCAGTTGGACCCCGTGGCGAAGGCCGCCGGGCGGTCACCGAGCATCGCCGCGAGGTCGAAGACCAGGCTGGAGGTCCAGGCACCGATCGGGATGGTCACGAGGATCGGATGGACCGGGTGGCCGTAGAGCCCGGCCGCCACGCTGCGCGGGTGCTTGGCGCGATGCATCGACGATGCTGGGGGTGTCGGGTCCATGGGTCGTCCCTTCGCTCATCAGGCCCTACGGGAGTGCTGGTGGCCACCACGTACCCGCTGCGAGTGTCATGGAACCGACGGACGGCCGCGGGGACACTTGCGCCCAGAACCGTTCGTTGCTTGGTTGGGGCCCATGGCGTTCAACGGCATGTGGGCCAGGCCCGGCACCGACCCGCGTGAGGCGCTGGCTCCCGGCCGGGGCGAGAAGGCGGTGCTGGCGGAGTACCTCGACCGCCACCGGATGACGGTCGAGCTCAAGTGCGAAGACCTCACCGACGAGCAGCTCGCCGCCCGCTCCGTGCCGCCCTCGACGATGTCCCTGCTCGGGCTGATCCGCCACCTCGCCCGCGTCGAGCACTCCTGGACCCGTCGCATCCTCGAAGGGCGGATCGAGCTGCCTCGGCTGTACCGCACCGACGAGCACCCGGATCTCGACTTCGACGACGCGGTGGCCGACCCCGACGTCGTCGCCGACGCGTGGGAGACCTGGCGTGCAGAGGTGGCGCATGCCCGGGACGTCTACGCCACGCTCGACCTCGACACCCTCGTCGACGTCCACGGCGACGAGGTGGAGGTGCGCGACATCGTCGTCCACCTCGTCGAGGAGTACGCCCGGCACGTGGGGCACGCGGACCTCCTGCGTGAGTGCATCGACGGCCGCACCGGGCAGTGACGGGGCGCGGACGCCGCTGAGCCGGCCGCCGCGATTCCGGGCAGGCAGGAGCCCTGTGGGAGCCTTGGGCGACGCCCGTGCGGCACCCGCCGCCACCCCAGCCACACCATCCGGAGGACCCCGCGTGCCCGTCACCCCGGCCACCGACTTCCGCCCGGTCATCCTCGGCGGTGACATCACGGCATACAGCCTCGTCCGCACGTTCCACGAGGCCTACGGCGTGCGTCCGCTCGTCGTCAACATGACCGACGGCGGGCCCATCGCGCTGTCCCGGGTCTGCGACCACGTCTACGTGCCGGGGCTGGAGGACGCCGACGTCTTCGTCGGTTCCTTGGAGAAGGTCGCCCGGGAGCACCAGGAGCCGGGGGTGCCGCTGCTCCTGGTGGCGGCCGGCGACTGGTACGTGCGGATGATCATCGAGAACAAGGACCGGCTCGGGCGTCTCTTCACGATTCCCTACATCGACCGGGCGCTGCTCGACGAGGTCGTCCGCAAGGACCGCTTCTACGGGCTCCTCGACGACGTGGGCGTCCCGTACCCCAGGACCGTGGTCGTCGACATGGCGCAGGACCTCGGCGAGGAGCACGACCTCCCCTTCGGCTTCCCCCTCGTGATGAAGCCTGCCGACAGCGCCCTGCACCACTACGCGAGCTATCCCGGCAAGAGGAAGGTCTTCATCCTCGAGACCCGCGAGGAGCTCGACGACATCCTCGCCCGGGTCCGTGCATCGAACTACGACGGGAACTTCCTGCTCCAGGAGTTCATCCCCGGGGACGACACCAACATGCGGGTGCTCACCTGCTATCGGCAACCCGTGCGTCATCATCACCACCGAGATCGACGAGGTCGTCGAGCAGGCGAAGCGCTTCCTCGAGCGCGTCGGATACGTCGGCTTCTCCAACTTCGACCTCAAGTACGACCGTCGCGACGGGACGATGAAGTTCTTCGAGATCAACGTGCGCCTCGGCCGCAGCAACTTCTACGTGACCGCCGGCGGCAACAACGTCTCCGAGTGGTACGTGCGCGACTGGGTGCGCCACGAGGAGATGCAGGGGCTGGAGATCGCCCGTGGCGAGCACCTCTTCGCCTTCGTGCCGAAGTACGTCGTCAAGCGCTATGTGCTCGACCCCGCGCTGCGGGACAAGGCCCTGGCGCTCATGAAGGCCGGCCGTGCCAGCGACCCGAACTGGTACGCGCCGGACCTCACCCTCAAGCGCCGCGCCTACAACGTGGCGTACCACCTCAACCAGGTGCGCAAGTTCCGCGAGCACTTCGTCGCGCGATGACGGGTCCGGCCGAGCGCACAGAGCGCGACGAGCCGGTCGGCGTGCTCGGTGGGCTGGGTCCGGCGGCCACCGTGCACTTCCTCGCCCGGGTCGTCGAGCTGACGGATGCCGTCCGCGACCAGGACCACGTCGACCTCCTCGTGTGGCAGCACGGCAGCATCCCGGATCGCACCTCCTTCCTCCTCGGCACCGGGGAGAGCCCCGAGCCCGCGCTCGTCGCGGACACCGTCGCCCTGGAGCGGGCCGGGGCGCGCTTCATCGCGATCCCCTGCAACACCGCCGTCGTCTGGGTCGAGCAGATGCGGGCGTCGGTCGGCATCGAGGTGCTCGACACCGTGGCCGAGACGGTGACAGCCGCCCGGGCCGCCGTGCCCGGCCTGCGCCGACTCGGCGTCCTCGCGACCGACGGCACGCTGCTCGCGGGGACGTATGCCGGCGCCGCTGCGGCAGTCGGCCTCGAGCTCGTGCTTCCCGCACCCGACGTCCAGCGGGAGGTCATGGAGGTCATCTACGAGGGGGTCAAGGCGGGGGTGCCCGTGCCACGGGAGCGTTTCGACGCGCTCGTGACGCACCTGCGGGAGCGAGGAGCGGAGGTCGTCGCCCTCGGCTGCACCGAGCTGTCCGTGCTGGCGGAGGACCTCGGCGTCGACGACGCGCGGGTCGTCGACTCGATCGACGCGCTCGCCCGCCGCGTGGTCGAGCGGGCCGGAGCGCCGCTGCGCCCATAGTCCCGGGGGCCTCCACCACCACCTAGAGTCGTCCGGAACGTGCGGAAACCACGACGAGGCTCGGGAGGCGCTGTGGCGGGTGGTGAAGAGCGTGAGATGGCGACGTCGGGGCCTGCAGCCCTCGTCCTCGTCCGACACGGCGAAAGCGTCGGCAACCTCGCGGCCGTGGCGGCGGGTCAGAAGGGACTCGCGCGGCTGGAGCTCGACTACCGGGACCCGGACACCCCCCTCTCGGACAACGGCATCGCCCAGGCCAAGGCTCTCGGACAGCACCTGGCGCACCTGCCCGACGACGAGCGGCCGGAGGCGGTCCTCGGCTCCCCCTACGTGCGAGCCGCGAGCACCGTGGAGCACGCCCTGGACGCCTGGCCGGACGCGCCCAGCCCGGTGCAGGACGAGCGGCTGCGGGAGCGGGACCTCGGGCTCTTCGACGGCATGACCGGACAGGGCATCCGTGACACGTACCCCGAGGAGGCCGCGAGGCGGGCGGCCATGGGCAAGTTCTACTACCGCCCACCGGGCGGCGAGAGCTGGACGGACGTCGTACTCCGCATCCGCAGCGTGCTCACGGACATCCGCGCCGAGCACGCCGAGCGCCGGGTCTGGGTGTTCAGCCACCAGGCCGTCATCATGTCGTTCCGCTACCTCCTCGAGGGCCTTACTGAGGAGAAGCTGCTGCGAACGGACGGCGAGACGCCACTCGGGAACTGCTCCCTGACGACGTACCGGGCCACGGCCAGCGGCGGTCTCGAGCTCGTCTCCTACGGTGCCGTCGACCACCTCGAGCGGTCGTCGCGGGCGGAGGCGACGCACGAGGAGCCGCACACCCCGACCGAGCGGACTCCCGCGGACGCCTCCCGTGGGTGAACCGGAGGCCCGACGCGCCGACCCCGACCAGGCACCCGGCCTCGTCACCCCCGCCCTGCTGCGCGAGTGGCCACTTCCGGACCCACGCGGCTCGAAGGACGCCAAGGGGCGCCTCGTCGTCATCGGCGGCAGCGTCAGCACGCCGGGGGCCGTCCTCCTCGCCGCCGAGGCGGCGATGCGGGTCGGAGCGGGCAAGGTCCAGGTGGCTACGACCGCCGGGACCGCGGTCGCGCTCGCCGTCGCCCTGCCGGAGGCCTTCGTCCTCGGCCTCGACGAGGACGACGGCGGGGACATCGCGCGCGTCGCCGCCGGGCGACTCGTCGAGCTGTGCGACGGAGCGGATGCCGTGCTCCTGGGGCCGGGGATCGGCGCGCCGGAGGCTGCGAGCGCCCTTCTCGAGGGGGTTGTACCGCACCTCCACGTGCCGGTCGTCATCGACGCCCTCGGCACGGCATACCTGACCAAGAGCAGGGACGGGGTGCGTCACCTGGCCGACCGCGCGCGGTGCTCCGGGTGCCGCGGCAGCGGGCTCCGGTGACGTCAAGGCCGGCACGGTGGCGGGGTTGCTCGCCCGGGGGGCCACTCCGGCCCAGGCGGCGGCGTGGGGTGCCTACCTCCACGGCCGCGCGGCGGAACGGCTCACGGCATCCGTCGGTCGGGTCGGCTTCCTCGCCCGTGAGCTCGTCGAGGAGCTCCCCCGCGTGCTGGCTGAGGTCGAGGCCTGAGCTCCCCGCGGGTGACGGCGGCCGGCATCCTCGTCCTGTTCGCCTCACCGTTCCGCCACGGTGCCGGTGAACAGGCAGTGGGCAGTTCCGGGGGCCGCGCTGCGGCTGGGCTCGGGTCGGGCAACTGGGCACTGCCTGTTGGGGTGCTCATGACTGACGTCACCGCCGGCTGGTTAGATCGGCCTGGTGACCCGGGGAGGCCCGCGAAGGAGCACTCGGAACAACAGATGGAGACAGGATGACCAAGGCCACGAAGACCGACCAGCTCTCGTCACCGGCGCATGTCGCCGACAGCCACGGCCTGATCCGCGTGCAGGGGGCGCGCGAGAACAACCTCAAGAACGTCAGCCTCGCGATCCCGAAGCGCCGCCTCACGGTCTTCACCGGTGTCTCCGGGTCCGGCAAGAGCTCCCTGGTGTTCGACACCATCGCCGCGGAGTCCCAGCGCTTGATCAACGAGACCTACAGCGCCTTCGTGCAGGGCTTCATGCCCAACCTGTCGCGACCCGACGTCGACCTCCTCGACGGCCTGACGACGGCGATCATCGTCGACCAGGAGCGGATGGGGGCCAACCCGCGATCCACCGTCGGCACGGCCACCGACGCCAACGCGATGCTGCGGATCCTCTTCAGCCGCCTGGGAGAACCGCACATCGGCGGCCCCAACGCGTTCTCCTTCAACATCCCGACGGTGCGGGCGAGCGGCGCCATCACGGTCGAGCGGGGCGACAAGACGAAGGCCGAGAAGGCGACCTTCAACCGGCTCGGCGGGATGTGCCCGCGCTGCGAGGGGATGGGGGCAGTCAGCGACTTCGACCTCACCGCTCTCTACGACGACACGAAGTCGCTGCGCGAGGGTGCACTCAGCATCCCCGGGTACTCGATGGAGGGCTGGTACGGCCGCATCTTCGCCGGCTTCGGGTTCGACATGGACAAGCCGATCAGGAAGTACACCAAGCGCGAGCTGCGGGACCTCCTCTACAGCGAGCCGACGAAGATCAAGGTCGAGGGGATCAACCTCACCTTCGAGGGGCTCATCCCTCGGATCCAGAAGTCGATGCTGTCCAAGGACCGGGAGGCGATGCAGCCGCACATCCGCGCCTTCGTCGAGCGAGCCATCACCTTCCAGGCCTGCCCGGAGTGCGACGGCACGCGACTCGCCCCGGAGGCCCGGTCCTCGAGGATCGCGGGCAAGAACATCGCCGAGCTGTGCACGATGCAGATCACCGACCTCGCCGAGTGGGTCCGCGGCCTGCACGAGCCATCGGTCGCGCCGCTGCTCGGCGGCCTCCAGCACGTCCTCGACTCGTTCGCGGAGATCGGCCTGGGTTACCTCTCCCTCGACCGCCCCGCAGGGTCCCTCTCGGGCGGAGAGGCGCAGCGCACGAAGATGATCCGGCACCTGGGCTCGTCGCTCACCGATGTCACCTACGTCTTCGACGAGCCCACGATCGGCCTCCATCCCCACGACATCCAACGGATGAACGCCCTGTTGCTCCAGCTGCGCGACAAGGGCAACACGGTCCTCGTCGTGGAGCACAAGCCGGAGACCATCGCGATCGCCGACCACGTCGTCGACCTCGGCCCCGGGGCCGGCACGGACGGTGGCGCCGTGTGCTTCGAGGGTGCCGTCGACGGGCTGCGCTCCAGCGACACCATCACGGGCCGGCACCTCGACGACAGGGCGAGGATCAAGGACTCGGCGCGGACGGCATCCGGCGTGATGGAGGTGCGGAAGGCGTCGACGCACAACCTGCGGAACGTCGACGTCGACATCCCGCTCGGAGTGCTCTGCGTGCTCACGGGGGTCGCCGGCTCGGGCAAGAGCTCCCTGATCCAGGGCTCGGTCGCCAAGCGCGAGGGAGTCGTCGTCATCGACCAGGGGGCGATCAAGGGGTCCAGGCGAAGCAACCCCGCGACGTACACCGGGCTGCTCGAGCCGATCCGCAAGGCCTTCGGGAAGGCCAACGGCGTCAAACCCGCTCTGTTCAGCTCCAACTCGGAGGGCGCCTGCCCGACGTGCAACGGGGCGGGAGTGATCTTCACCGACCTCGGGATCATGGCCACCGTCGAGTCCACCTGCGAGGAGTGCGAGGGCAAGCGCTTCCAGGCCGCGGTCCTCGAGTACCGGCTCGGCGGCAAGAACATCGCCGAGGTGCTCGCGATGCCGGTCCTCGAGGCGGAGTCGTTCTTCAGTGACGGCGAGGCTCGCACGCCGGCCGCCCACCAGGTCCTCGACCGACTGACCGACGTCGGGCTGGGCTACCTCACGCTCGGCCAACCGCTCACCACGCTCTCCGGGGGCGAGCGGCAGCGCCTCAAGCTGGCCTCCCAGATGCGCGAGAAGGGCGAGGTCTACGTCCTCGACGAGCCGACGACCGGCCTCCACCTGGCCGACGTCGAGAACCTGCTCGGCCTCCTTGACCGGCTCGTCGACGCGGGCAAGTCGGTCGTCGTCATCGAGCACCACCAGGCCGTCATGGCCCACGCGGACTGGATCATCGACCTCGGCCCCGGTGCGGGCCACGACGGCGGCCGGATCGTCTTCGAGGGCACGCCAGCGGACCTGGTGGCCGCCCGTTCCACCCTTACCGGTGAGCACCTCGCGGCCTATACCGCCTGATGCCGTCGGCCTGGCGCCGTCGTTCTGACTCCGGCCCTGGTGGGTCAGACCCCTGCCAGCAGGCCGAGCATGCGCTCCACGACCTGACGGGTGGCTGCTTCGTCGTACGACGGCAGGGACGAGTCGGTGAAGAGGTGGACGTCGCCGGGGTAGACGAAAAGCTCGCCGTCGTCGGCCGTCGCGACGAGCTCGCGAGCCGCGTCGAGATCGCCCTCGAGCCCGAAGAAGGGGTCCCGCTCCATACCGTGGACCTGGACTGGGACACCCGTGGGCCACCCGTCACCGAACTCCGTGGAGGGCACACAGGCCTCCAGGAGGACCGCACCTCTCGCACCGGTCCTGGTCTGGGCGAGCCGCTGGGCCGCCATGACGCCGAGCGAGATGCCGACGTAGACGAGCTCCTCGGGAAGGCCGGCGACGGCGGCGTCCGCCCACTGGCCGCCGACCGAGATGTCCCTCTCCCGCAGGGCGGCGAACCCCTCGTCGAGCGAGGCGAAGGTGGACCCGTCGAAGGCGTCCGGGGTGTGGACGGTGTGTCCGTCTGCCCGGATCACGTCGGCGAGCCTCCGCACGCCGTCGGTCAGGCCTCGCACGTGGTGGAACAGGACGACCTCTGCCATGACGACCTCCAATGATCGAGAAAAGTCGATTGATCGGCAACTGTAGTCTCACAGGTGATGAACCGCCACCCCAAGGACGCCGAGGAGACGACCGTCGTCCGCCCGCCGCCCGGACACGATCTCGCTGACCGGCTCGTCCTCACCCGGGTCGACCAGGTCAGGGCGCTCGCCCACCCCCTCCGCACGACGATCATGGGCCTGCTCGCCGAGCGGCCGGCATCCGTCGCCGAGATCGCCGAGGCGACGGGCCGGCCGAAGGGAACGGTGGCGCACCACGTCGGCGTCCTCCATCGCGCCGGGCTGCTCCAGGTGGTGCGGACCCGACGGGTCCGGGCCGTCGAGGAGCGCTACTACGGACGCGCCGCGCGAACGGTGACCATCGCGGTGGAGGGTCACGAGCACCTTCCCACCGACCAGAACGACTTCGCGGTGGCGGCCACCGAGTCGACCGGGGCGGACGAGCAGCGCCTGCTCTGGTCCTTCATCCGCCACGCCCGGATCGAGGCCGCCCAGGCGGAGGAGTTCTGGACCCGCATCCGCGACCTCGTCGAGGAGTTCGACCGGCTTCCTCGCCATGGGGACACGACGTACGGGATGGTCGTCGGGATCTACCCCATCGCCGGCTACCCCCGCTTGCCGGACCGGCGGGAGGACGCCTGACTGCGGGCCCTTGCCGTGGGGGCTCCGGGGCGACAGGCTGGTGGGACAGGCGAGGTGAAGGAGTCGACGTGGAGGATCTGGCAGGAGCCGACGCCAGGGACTTGAGCGTCCGGTCAGCACGCGAGGTGCTCGACGACCACCTCAACCTGGCCAACGACTGGGTCGACACACCGCTCGACCGCGTCATGGAGGAGGACCTCCGGCGCAACGTCTCGGAGGACATCGTCGTCCTTCTCAACCGCGGGACGTTCCGGGGCCATGACGGCGTGCGACAGCTGGCCCAGATGCTCGCCGAGGAGCTGCCCGAGCACGAGGCGTTCGAGTACACCTACGTCGCCGCGGACGGGCGGATGGGCCTCCTGGAGTGGACGTACACCGATGCCACGGTGACCGTGCGAGACGGCGTCGACTCGTACCTCATCGAGAGGGGCAAGATCGTGGCGCAGACGATCCACTACACCCTGGAGCACCACTAGCTCTTTTCTCCGGGGGCGGCACAGCCCGTGCCCACTCGACCTGTCCAGCGACGGACAGCGGGCCGAGATCCCCGGCTCCTGGCAGTTGCCCCCAGTGCCTTGAAAGGTCGGCCGTCAGCCGGCGTCGTCAAGGACCTCGCGCAGTCGTGCGGCGAAAGCCTCCGGCTGGCCCGGGTAGCCGGACTCGGCACCCAAGAAACCGGCGTGATGGCTGGGGAACTCCGTCAACGGCTGGTGCAGCG
>JAQSWG010000069.1 GCA_029266735.1 Ornithinibacter sp. | reverse complement strand
GAAGCGGTGGGACGCGCCGGACTGGCAGTACGACGCGTGGGTCTCCACGTACACCGCCATGGCAGCCGGCGAGGTGGCCGAGATCAGCCAGGACGTCGCGAGGCTGACCGGGCGTGACCCGCTGACGCTGCGCGAGCTGCTCGCCGGCGGGCGTCCCTGAGGACCTCAGACGGCGCGAGTCTCCGGTGCGTTCTCCGCGGTCCTGCCCGGGTCACGCTCGACGATGTTGCCGAGCACGTCGTCGATCCTCGCCATGAGCTCCGCCTCGAGCGTCACGCCGGCGGCCTTGGCGTTCTCGCCGACCTGCTCCGGGCGCGATGCCCCGACCAGCGCAGTGGCGACGTTCGGGTTCTGGAGCACCCAGGCCACGGAGAGCTGCGCCATCGTGAGTCCCGCCTCGTCGGCGACCGGCTTGAGCTCCTGCACCCGGCCGAGGACGTCGTCGTTCATGAACCGCTTGATCATGTCGGCGCCGCCCTTCTCGTCGGCCGCCCGCGAGCCCTGCGGTGGTGACTGACCCGGCAGGTACTTCCCGGTGAGCACGCCCTGCGCGATGGGGCTCCACACGATCTGGCTGATGCCGAGCTCCTCACACGCAGGGATGACCTCGCCCTCGATGACGCGCCACAGCATCGAGTACTGCGGCTGGCTCGAGATGAGCTGGATGCCGAGGTCCTTCGCGAGGGCGTGGCCGGCCCGGATCTGGTCCGCGGTCCACTCACTGACGCCGATGTAGAGGGCCTTGCCGTGCCGCACGACGTCGGCGAACGCCTGCATGGTCTCCTCGAGCGGCGTCTCGGTGTCGTACCGGTGGGCCTGGTAGAGGTCGACGTAGTCGGTCTGCAGGCGGGTCAGCGATCCGTCGATGCTCTCGAGGATGTGCTTGCGCGAGAGGCCGGTGTCGTTCTTGCCCCCCGGACCGGTCGGCCAGTAGACCTTGGTGAAGATCTCGAGGCTCTCCCGCCGCTCGTGCTTGAGCGCCTCGCCGAGGACCGTCTCCGCCTTCGTGTTGGCGTAGACGTCGGCGGTGTCGAACGTCGTGATGCCGTGCTCGAGGGCCGCGCGCACGCACTGGGTCGCGACGTCGTTCTCCACCTGCGAGCCGTGGGTGAGCCAGTTGCCGTAGGTGATCTCGGAGATCTTCAGTCCGCTGTTGCCGAGGTATCGGAAGTCCATGCCTTTCCCGTCTGTTTGAGGTGGACGCCACGACGGATGCCGCGGCGTGGCCGGGGTCCCGGGTCGAAACACCCGGGACCCCGGCAGCTGTGCTGGCTGTTCAGCCCTTGCGGCTGAGGCGTCGCGCCCTCACCCCCCGGCTGACTGCCTGCGGGCGCTGCTGCTCGCCCGCGAACGCGCTGATCACCGTGAGGACGCCGGTGAGGGCGGGGACGACCCACTGGAGGGCCGCCAGCTGGCGCTGGGCCTTGGCGACCTCGGGCGGAGTCGTCATCGACGGCTCGGTACCCGACTCCGCCGGGACCGCGTGGTTCTGCGAGACCTTCTTGCCGAGCATGCGGCTGTATGCCGTGGCTCCCAGGGCCGCGGCGGTCACCGCGGTCTTGACCGCGGCCATCGTGCCGACGCCCTTCTGGGCCTTCATCCGCTCGGTGTTGCCCGCGAGCTGCCCCACGCTGCCGATGAGGTGCGCACCGATCGCGGCCGCGTTGACGGGGGTCCAGCGGTCCCATCCGGCGTTCGCCACGGCACCCGTGGTGCTCGCGGTCGCCGCTTCGGAGGACGCGGGGTTGAGAGCAACGGCGTTGGCGAGCGTGCCGCCGAACCACGCCGAGAGGCCGACGTCGTGCAGGGCTCGGGAGATCGTGTTGGCCATGGGTTCCTCCAGGAATCACGTGTGTGGGTGTTGAGGTCCCGGAGGTCTACCCGGTGGCGCCACGGGCAACCCTTCTTGTCGAACGCCGCGCGCAATCTGGCCATGCCGCGGGTTGGGCTCACGCCGAGGCGGAGGGTCCAGGCAGCGTCGAGGGTGTCCAGCCAGTCTCGGAGGGGTTCAGGAAGTTGCGGAGGGGGTCAGGCAGTGGCGGAGCTGCTGCGGCGCTGCCACCAGAGCCACCCGGCCGTCAGGAGGACGGCGCCCACGATCGACCCGAGGATGCCGCTCGGGCGCAGCTCCAGCCCGTCGCCGGCGACCAGGCTCGCGAGCAGGCCACCGAGGAAGGAGCCGGCGATACCCGTGGCGAAGGCCATCGGCCAGTTGATTCCCCCCTTGGCCTTTCCGAGGATGAGCTGGGCCGCGGCGCCGACGAGCATGCCGAACAGGAGGATGGCGAGAATGAGCATGTGCGCACTGTAGGGCAGCGCGCCATGTCGGTCCTGCTGACGACGGCCTCAAGGAAAGGCGCCGGCGCGGGCTGCACCCTGACACCCGTGGGGTGACCCCTCCATGCGTCCCGCGGTCAGCGGACCCACTGGAGGCTCGCGTCGCGTGCGGCCTCCACCTGCGAGCCGGTCTGGCGCCGTGCCATTCGCCGGAGGACCATCGGCGTGACGACCGCGCCCACCACGGCCCACGTGCCCAGCACGGCCACGGTCTCCGCGGTGCGCCAGCTGCCGCCGATCTCCAGCGCGGCGGCCTCCTCCGGGAGGAACGCGGAACGCATGCCGAGGGCGATCCAGTACATGGGGAAGACCTGGGCGATGACCTGCACCCACTCCCACAGCTGCTGGACAGGGTAGAAGATCCCCGAGATCCCGGCCAGGACCATCACCGGCAGCATCCCCCACGTGCCCACCTTCTGCGTACTGGGCACGAGGGCGCCGATGACCATGCCGATGGGCATCGTCGCCAGGAGCCCCAGCACAATGACCCACGCGACGGTCAGCCAGCCGGACGGTTCGGCCATGAGGTCGTCGAACAGGAGGAAGCTCGGCACGAGGATGACGACCATCTGGGGCAGCAGCGACAGCGACTGGAAGAGCAGCTGGCCGGTGAAATAGCCCTGCAGGCCGTGCGGGACCGCCTTGTGCCGCAGCAGTGTTCCGTCCTCCTTCTCCATCGCGAGCGCGTACGCCGGACCGATGATGACTCCGAAGGCGATGAGGGCGCCGAGGATGCTCGGCAGTGCCACCGAGGGCAGCAGCAGGTCGGTGCCCTCGACCTCCGTGTCGCGTCGAAGGAAGAGGTAGCCGACCGCAAGGGCGGCGGTGAACAGGTAGAAGCCCTGGTCCTGGGTGCTGCGCACGCTCTGCACGAACTCGGTCCACCCGCGCTGGAGGCCGAGGCTGACGGCATTCCAGGTGGGGTTCATCCCGTCACCTCCGCGAAGAGCCGGGCCGCTGCCTCGCCATGGCCGGCCTCGTGCTGCTGGACGAGTGCGAGGTAGGCGTCCTCGAGGCTGGCCCGTCGCACCTCGAGGTCCTCGACCGCGTCGCCCAGCTCGTCGAAGAGGGCGCGGACGAACCTCGTCGCGTCGGGGACCGACTCGACGTGCCGTTGACCAGCGGCGGTCCACCGCACCTGCGCTTCGCCCTCGAGGCGTCGGGCGAGGCCGTCCACCGTGTCGTCGGCGACGATCCGGCCGGCCGCCAGCAGGAGCACGCGGTCCGCCAGCTTCTCGGCCTCGTCGAGGTCGTGGGTGGTCAACAGGATCGTGGTTCCCTCCGAGTCGGCGAGGCTGCGGACGACGCCGTGGAAGTCACGGCGGGCCTGGGGGTCGAACCCGGCGGTCGGCTCGTCGAGGAAGAGCAGCTCCGGTCGGCCAACGATGCCGACGGCGACGTCGAGCCGTCGGCGCTGCCCACCCGACAGCGTGGCGATCTTGCGGTCCGCCAGCTCGGTCAGGCCCACCGTCTCGAGGAGCAGGTCGATGTCGTGGGGGCGCGGCCGCACGGGGGTGGAGTACGGAGCGAAGTACCCACCGAGCTGGGTCAGCAGCCGCCGTGGGGTCCAGCGCGGGTGGTCACGCCACGACTGGAGGACGACGCCCGTGTGTGCGCGCCAGTTGTCGTCGGCGTGGGCGGGATCCTGACCCATGACGGAGACATCGCCAGCCGACCTGATCCGGAAGCCTTCGAGGATCTCGATCGTCGTGGTCTTCCCCGCGCCGTTGGGTCCGAGCAGGCACACCACCTCGCCACGGCGGATGTCGAAGTCGACGCCGGTGAGGACGTCGTTGTCTCCGTAGCGCATCCGCAGGTCGCGAACCGTCACGACCGCTTCCATCGGTCAGCTCCCCACCACTCGGTATGCCGGATTCTCGGCAGCGTAGGCGTCTTCACCTCGGACCACCAGAGAGGTCGGAGTGCCAACTCACCGAATACGTGTCAGCTGGACCACGCTCTGCACGACGAGGCCACGCATTCTCGGCCCGCGGGTGTCCGGGTGACGCGACTATCGGCTCATGCCTTCAGCTCCCCTCGCCATGCAGCCCGCTCCCGGCTGTCAACATCGGCGTCGCGGTGCGCGACCGAGAAGTCTCGCGTCACGTCGACCGCGTGGAGGCGGCGGTCGACGAAGTCCCGACCCGGCCGAGGTCCGGTGTGATCGCGCCGGCGGGGTCGCGCGTCGTCGTGGCGGCTGTGCCGTCGTAGGTCGGCCGTCCGCGGCGGCGTCGCGTCGCGCCGTCACGGTGCGGAGGTGCCGATCGGTCGGGGGTCGCCGGAGGGCCGTTGGAGGAACGCGAGCACCGCCGCCACCCGGCGGTTGACCCCGGTCTCGGGGATCGAGAGCTTCGTGAAGATCGCGTTGACGTGCTTCTCGACGGTGGAGGACGACAGGTACAGCGCCTCCTCGATCCGCGCGTTCGTCTTGCCGAGGGCCATCTCGCGCAGGACGTCGAGCTCGCGGGGCGTCAGCGCGGCGAAGGGGTCCGCCTCGTCCCGACTTCGCCGCCGCACGAGCGCGTCGATGATCACGGGGTCGACGACCGAGCCGCCCGTGCTCACCTCCACGAGGGCATGGACGAGGTCGTCCAGGTCGCCGACCCGGTCCTTGAGCAGGTACCCGAGGCCGGCCGACCCGTTCTCGAAGAGCGCGAGCGCGTAGGCCTCGTCGGTGTGCTGCGACAGGACGACGACGCCGATCTCGGGGTGTGCCTCCCGGATGGCGTGGGCGGCCTCGATGCCCTCCATCCGGTGGGTGGGCGGCATCCGGATGTCGGTGAGCACGGCCTCCGGACCGAGCCGCCGCACGGCATCCAAGAGCTCCACTGCGGTGCCCACCCCGGCGAGCACCGTGACCCGTCCGGAGTCCTCGAGGAGCCGACGGACGCCCTCGCGGACGAGGTAGTTGTCCTCCGCGATGACGATCTCGAGCGGCTCAGGCACGCGCGGCCTCCTCCGCGCGATGGACCGGTGCGAGTGTGTCGGTCGACAGCGCCGGCTCCGGGATGGCGGCGTCCGCGGCGGCGTCGAGGTCGTCGGTGTCCGTTGCCACCGGCCGTTCGACCGTCGAAGGCACCGAGACGGACTCAGACATGGCCCCCGACAACGGGAGGTCGACGACGATGCGTGTGCCGCCCCCGGGCGCCGCGTCCACGACGAGCTCCCCGCTCACAGCGGCGACACGGTCACGGATGTTCGTCAGCCCCCCCGCCGAGCCCCGTCCGCCCGACGAGAACCCGCTGCCGTCGTCGACGACCTCGACCTGTAGCCGGTCTCCGTCGACCGAGAGCGATACCCGGGCGCAGCTGGCCCCCGAGTGCTTCGCGACGTTGGCGAGCGCCTCGCGCACGGTGTAGAACGCCACCGCCTCGATGTCAGGGGCGAACCGCGTGGCACGCGCCCGCTCGTCGGCGATGACGGCGAGTGGCACCGGGAACCGCGAGGACCTCGACTCCACCGCCGCGACCAGCCCGCGGTCGCTGAGCACCTGAGGGTGGATGCCGCGCGCCAGCTCCCGCAGGTCGGTCAGCATCTCGCGGGCCTGGTCCTGGAGCTCGACGAGCTCGAGTGGCCGCAGTTCGTCGCGCTGGAGCCGCTGCCGGGCCCGTCCGAGGTTCGCGATGAGCGCCACGACGCTCTGCTGGATACCGTCGTGCAGGTTGCGCTCGATGCGTCGTCGCTCCTCGTCCTGCGCGGTGATGAGCCGCATCCGGGAAGCACTGAGCTCGTCGAGCTGCTCGTTGAGACGAGCGGTCAGGCGCACGTTGGCGACGGTCGTCGTCGCCTGACGGGCCACCGTCTGGAGCAGGGCGAGCTCCGCGACGTCGTACTCACCGCGCCGCCGCGGGCCCAGCTCCAGCCGCCCGAGGTGCTCGTCGCCGCGGATGAGGTCCTGGGTGGCCACGGCATCCCCGACGACGTCCCCGGCGATGCCCGCCGGGGACGTCACGGCCTGTCCGTCGGCGCCGAGCACCTGGACACGCACCCATGAGGCGTCGAGCCCCCCGCGCACGCCCTCCGCCAGTCGCGCGAGGACGTCGTCGAGCTCCATGGCCTGCTCGAGGCGGGCGCCCAGCTCACCGAGCAGGGCGACGTGGTGCTCGCGGTCGCCGAGCACGGCCCGGGTGACGGCCCGCTGCAGCCAGCCGCGGAGCGGGAGCAGGGCGACGGCGGCGAGCGCGGTGAGCAGGACCGCACTGACGGGTTCCAGCCGGTCGAAGAGGAGGAGTGCTGGAGCCGCGACGGCAATGCCGTACAGCACGGCGATGAAGGTCGTCGACGACCGGACGACGAGTCGGGCACGGTCGGCGTCGGCAACGTCGAAGGCGCCGTACCGCAGGATGCCGTGAATGAGGGCCACAGGGACCGCCAGCATGCTCAACGTCATCAGACCCGCGGCCACCCCGAGGGGCGTATCACGGAGGCCGAGCTCCAGAGTGATCATCCAGAGCACCCAGCTGCCCATCCAGACGAGCACGCTGCAGGCCATGACCCGCACGCGAGCCCGGGTCCGCGCATCGCCGGTGAAGGCCCGGCTCACGAGGACGAGGACGCCGAGCGATGCGGGCAGCCAGGGGTGGACGACCAGATCGTCGACCAGCGGTGCGCCCCACTCGAGCCAGGGGACGACGACGGGGTTGTCGATCTCCGCCGAGAGGCCGAGGTACTGCGGCAGCACGACGTGAGGTGTCGTGAGGAGCGTGAGCGGTGCCACGAGCAGGCAGACCCACACCGTGCCCAGCGCGACGCGCTGCCACTGCCGCTCGATGACTCCGTCGGGGAAGGCGCCGATCATGAGGACCAGGCCTACCGTGGCCACCGCGTCGGCCGTGATGCCGACGGTGTTGAGGTACGGGTATCCGGGCGTCGTCAACAGGTCCGGGTGGGTGCGCACGAGCGTCTCGAAGGCGGAACCGACCAACGCACCCGTCGCGCCGAGCGCGACGTAGAGCGCGACGCGCGAGGACGTTGCCGTGAGCAACCACATCCCGAGGGCGTACAGGGGCAGCACACCGACGAGCGGCCAGCCGAGCCCGGCGCCGGGGTCGGGGTCTGGGGAGACGAAACCCTGCACGACGAAGACATAGGAGAGCGACCCGATGCCGAGGACACCCAGTGTCACGAACCACGCCTTCCGCGGGATCACCTCCCCATGATCGGCCCCGGAGGGCAGTCGCGTCACGGGTCCAGCCCCACGGCATCCCGCGGCCACCCTCCATGCCCGCAGCCGGCATCCCCCAGCCCACCTTGACGGCGACCCCTGTACCGGCACGGGTCGACACAGGCCACCGTGGGATCCGTCAACACCACGAGAAGGAGACTCCCATGCGCAAGCTCTACTCCGCACTCGCCTGGATCGTCGCCGCAGGCGTTGTCGTGCAGGCGGCGTCCATCGCCTTCGGCTTCGGTGGGATGACCGCCTACGTCATGGACGGCGGCGTCGTCGACAAGGCCCTCATGGAGAGCCAGCAGGCCACCTTCACAGGGGACCTGGGGTTCTCGATCCACGACCTGGTCGGCGGGCTGGTCATGCCGCTCGCGGCCTTCGCGCTCGGCGTCGTCTCGTTCTTCGTCCGGGGGGTCCCGCGCGCGAAGACACTGGCCTGGGCCACATTCGCGCTCGTCTTCATCCAGGGCAGCGCCGGGTACTCGATCACCGACCTGCCGTACGTCGGCCTCTTCCACGGCGCCAACGCCCTGCTCGTCCTCGCCCTCGCGATCTACACGGCCAGGCAGGCATCGCGGAGCCACGAGCAGGTGACCGTCGATGCGCAGAGTACGAGCGTCCTCGCCTGACCCCGCCCGGCTCGCCATCGCGGCCGTCGTGGTGGGGCTGGTGGTCCTCGCCGGCGCCGGGTGGGCGTCCACGAGGCTCGGGGAGTACTCGGTGATGACGACCGGCCACGTCGTCGACGGCCGTACTGCGTCCGGGGATGTGCAGGCGTCGGGGCACCACGGTGGCGGGCAGGGTGCCGCGGCACCCGCATCCGGTGCGACAACACGGACGGTCGACGTCACCTCACTCGTCGCCGACCCGAGCCGCGCCCCGGACGTCCGGGTCGAGCTCGTCGCGCGGAGCGGGCAGGTACGCATCCCGGGAGGACGCGTGGTCGAGGGCTACACGGTCAACGGCACCTCGCCGGGGCCGACGATCCGCGCACGCCAGGGCGACGTCGTCGAGGTCACTCTCGTGAACGAGTCGGTCGCCGACGGGGCGACGCTGCACTGGCACGGAATCGACGTCCCGAACGCGGCGGACGGCGTCGCAGGCATCACCCAGGATGCCGTGCCGGTCGGAGGGCGGTTCGTCTACCGGTTCGTCGCCGAGGACGCGGGCACGTTCTGGTACCACTCGCACCAGGTGTCGCACGAGCAGGTCGAGCGGGGACTGCTCGGCGCGGTGGTGGTGTCGGAGCGGGAAGCACCGACAGAGGTCGGAACGGTGGACGAGATCGCGCTCCTCCACGTCTACGCGGGTCAGCACACGCTCAACGGCTCGGCCAAGGACGCTCGTGTGAGCGCCGAACCCGGTACCCGGGCGCGCATCCGTGTCGTCAACACCGACCAGGGCACCGCCGCGGTGTGGGCCTCCCAGCCCTTCCGGGTCGTGGCCGTCGACGGGCAGGAGGTGACCGGAGCGTCCGACGTCATCGGTCACAAGGTGCTCGTCCCGGCCGGCGGACGGGTCGACGTCACGCTGGTCGTCCCGGACACAGGTGCGGCTCGGCTCCGCCTCGGCGGCGCGCGAAGCCTCGTCGTCGGGCCCGAGGGTGCGTCGGCGCCCGACGCCCCCCAACCGAGCAGCACGCTCGACCTCCTGACGTACGGCACGGCATCCCCGCTGGAGTTCGACCCCTCGAGGCCGGACCGGTCCTTCGACTACGTCATCGACCGCAGGATCGGTGTCGTCGACGGCCGCCCCGGCAGGTTCTGGACCGTCAACGGGCACCTCTTCCCCGACGTCCCGATGTTCCACGTGGCTGAGGGCGACGTCGTGCGGTTCCGGGTCGTCAACGGCTCCGGCGAGGTGCACCCGATGCACCTCCACGGACATCACGTCGTCGTCCTGGCACGCGACGGGGTTGCCGCGAGCGGCAGCCCCTGGGTCGTCGACTCCCTCGACATCTGGCCCGGGGAGACGTACGAGCTCGCCTTCGTCGCCGACAACCCCGGCATCTGGAGCGACCACTGCCACACGCTCGAGCACGCCCTCGACGGGCTCATCGCCCACGTCATGTACGAGGGCATCACCACGCCCTTCACGATCGGCGGCGCCACCGCCAACCACCCGGAGTAACACCGACCCAGACAGCCGGCACTCGATCCCAACGTCGAGAGGCAGGAGCCATCCAGTGTCGCGACACACACTGCGCGCCAAAGTCGTTGCGGGCGGCCACCTTCGGCCCACAGGACGACCGCGACGACCGGATGACCGGATGCCGTTTTCGCCGCCCGTTCAAGCGGTCGCCCGGGGCATCTCGGTGCTCGTCCTGCTGGCCGTCGTCGCCTTGCTCCTGTTCTACGTCGTCGGCGGCCGTTTCGGAACGATCAACGACTGGCTGAACGCCGTCATCGGCGTCGTGAGCGCCCTCCTGGCGATCCTCATCGCCGCAGCCGTTGGCGGAGCCCCCGGCGCGGGTGCCCGTACCGACCCGGCTCATGCGGTCGACCTTGCGGCCGCCATCGTCGCCGTCGCTGGAGGCGCGGTCATGGTGTACGGCTCGTACCTCATCATCAGCGGCGAGACCGGCTGGTTCCGCGCGGGCGTCGTCTCCGCGGTCGGCGCAGCGTTGCTCGGAGTCTGGCTCCTGGTGCTCAACCGGCCGTTCCCAGCTCCACCTGAATCCTTCGTGGGGCTCTCGCGGCTCGGACGGCTGGCGGGTGCCGTCATGAGCCTCGGCCTGCTGGCCATCCCGGGCTGGGTGTCGGGCGTCGACGACTGGGCTGCGGCACCCTGGTACGTCAAGGTGGGGATGTTCGGATGGCTCGGCACCTACGTGGCGTACCCGGCGTGGTGCTTCCGTGTCTCGCGTGCGCGGTGATGGTTCCACGCCACGGGACGTGGCGCGGCTCAACAGCTTCCGTGCTCCGACGACACGGCTAGCCCCCCGCCCGTGGGGCGGGGTGCGGGGCGAGGTCACGCGGGCTCCCGCGCTGACAGCTGCGCCAACAACGCGTCGTACGACCCCGGGCTGAGGTCCCACTCGACGTGGGACCCGTGCGCGTCGTGCACCACCCGACCTGCCAGACGACGGTTGTGCACGGTCGTGTGGTGGCGTTCGCAGAGCAGCGCACCGTTGTCGACCCCCGTTCGACCGCCATCCGCCCAATGCACCAAGTGATGCGCGTCTGCCCATTGAGGAGGCATGTCACATCCGGGGAACGTGCAGCACCCGTCCCGCAGCCAGAGCCTGCGGATCTGGGTGCCCGTGAACAGCCGTACCTGGCGACCGAGGTCGAGCACCTCCCCCGCGCTCCCCAGGAGAGTCGGGATGACCGCGGCGTCGCACGCCAGTCGGCGGATGGTCTCGGGGGCCAGGAGGGCACCGGCGTCTGCGCCACCAACGGTCGTGCCGGCGCCGCGGAGCCCGCTTCGCAGCGTCTCGATGTCGACGGTGACGAACAGCTGGCTCTTGGGGTTCTTCGGCATCGCATCACCCGCGGCGACCGCCCGCCGGACGAGCTGCACGAGGGCCTCACCCCTCCGCCGGTCACTCGAGCGCAGGTCGCGCTCCCCCTCCACCGGCTTGGGCGCTGACAGCGGGCCCAGCGCGGCTTCGAGTGCCGCCCGGCCTTCCGGGTCGAGGGTGAGGCGGTACTCGGCGAGACCGAGGGCGTCGACGCGCGGCTGCGACAACGCCACGAACCGCTTGGCGATGTCCTGCTCCTCCTGGAGCTCCCCGTCGAGGCCGTACTGCGCGAGCAGGCGAGGTCGCAGCATGCGGCATCCACGCGGCCCGTGCTCCACGGCCATCCGGATCAGCCCGTCGAGCACTGCTGGCTCGGCGCCCTCCGCCAGGTGGGGTCGCAAGCGGTCCGCCTCGGCGACGACGACAGCAGCGCTTCGCACGGGGAGCTCGCCCGACAGCACCGCCTCCTTCACCGGCGCGTTGCCCGAGACCGAGAACGCCTCGGCGAGCGCGACGACCGGCGCGGAGCCGCCCGCCCGAGTGGAGGGAGCGTGCCGACGCACCCACTGCACCGGCGTCATGGCTAGGGTGCCCGACCCCGGCTCCCCACGGTCCATCGCCTCGCGCGCCACGATCACCCGCGTGGACTCAGCGGCGACGACGAGCGCGTCGGCCTCACCCATCACCTCAGCGAGGGCCTCCCCGTCGGCACTCCACAGCTCGCCGTCGAGGCCGGCCATCGCCTCGCGCGCCGCGACCATCCGGTCGCGTCGCTCACGAAGAGTCAGCCCCCCTGCCATGCGGTAATCGTACGCATGTCCACCGACACGCCTGCACGTTTTCCACAGGCGGGCGGGCCCATCCGGCGGCGCCACGAAATACCCGTTCCGGCCTCCCCGAGTTAACGGTCTGCGCGGAGAATTGGGGGCGACAGGGTGGCCCGCGGGTCGCCCCGGTAGACGCGTGCGGGTCTTCCTCGGGCGCCTTCACGAACCTCCCCGGTCGGTGTAAGGAACCCAGGCACGCCGGTCACCTTCCGGTGGAAGTTCGCCCGGTCGAGCTCCACTCCCCAGACCGCCTCGTAAACCGCGTGGAGGTCGGCCACGGTGAACGTCTCACCGCAGAGGGCGGCGGCAAACCCGGTGTCCTCGAGCTTCGCCCGGGCCCGCTCGACACCGTCGGCGAGGATCCGGTCGTGGTCGAAGGCGAGCGCCGCCTCCGCGGACGGTGCCAGTGCCTCTGCCACCGGCACCCACCGCGCCTCCGCGGCGTCCGACCCCGCG
>JAQSWG010000148.1 GCA_029266735.1 Ornithinibacter sp. | reverse complement strand
GCCGCATACGGCACGTCGACTCGTGGCACCCCGGCGGCTCCCGCCGGCGGCATGAGTGAGCGCTGGTGCAGTCGGACGCCCTGCACCCGGTGCCGCCTGTTGTTGCTCGGGATGGACACGTCGATGGCCGGAGCCTCGAAGCCCGTAAGCCCGGAGGCCTCGAGCGCTGCTACGCCGTCAAGGCGACTGCCGCTGCCGGACTCCCACACCGCGTGCCACCACAGCGCTGGGCCCGTCGGAGCGCCTGTGCCGATGAGAACCGTGTGTCGTCCACACCTGGTCCAGCGCCCCGCCGCCACCTCGGTCCGCACGTCGGCCCTGCTGACCTCGCGCATCCTGAGGTCGCGCCGGTGAGCCACCCCACTGGGCCACCCCACCGTGGAGCTGGCCGATGGCAGCTGCGCGAACGGCCCGCTCCCGACGGCTCAGGCGGCGGCGCGGTGGAGGCATGCGCCCACTGTCCCGGAGTGCTGGCCGGGTCGGAACGGGCCTTCTCGCGCCTGTGGACAACGACGGCGGATGCCGGCCGCGCGACGCCCCGCGCCTTCGACACCGCCCGGCTCGGCATCCGATAGTCCAGGATGCCCAACGCGCGCCCAACTGCCCCTTCGGCACCCGTCACCGCGGGGCATCCCAAAGTTCCAATGGGTCTCCGGTGCCACATCGCCCGCTCGGCACCCGTCCCCGCGCGGCATCCGGGGTCTCCGGTGCCAAAGGCGCGCCCCATCGCCCCTTCGGCACCCATCACCGCGCGGTATCCGGGGTCTCCGGTGCCAAAGGCGTGCCACATCGCCCGCTGGGCACCCCTTGCCGGACGGCATCCGGCCGTGATCGTGCCAACCGGGCGCCACATCGCGCCCTCGGCACCCTTGCATGTCGGCTGGCGTCGGTAGCGTGGCCGGGCATGAAGTACGGAGCAGTCATCCCCTGGGCGACCGAGCGAGAGTTCGCCGAACTCGCCACGGTTGCCGAGGCGGCCGGGTGGGACCACGTCTTCTCGTGGGAGGCGGTCTGGGGGCAGGACGCGTGGGTCACCCTGGGGGCGGCCGCCATGGTGACCGAGCGCATCCGGCTCGGCACGCTCCTCACCCCGGCCGCGCGCCACCGTCCGTGGGACCTCGCCTCGCGGGTCGCCTCGGTCGACCGGCTCTCGAACGGCCGGGTCACCATGGGGGTCGGTCTCGGGGCGCTCCATGGCAACTGGCTGGCGTTCGAACCCGACGAGGGGCGGGCGGTCCGCGCCCGCAGGCTCGACGAGGGGCTCGCGATCTACGCCGGCCTCATGGGCGGACAGCCGTTCGAGTACCAGGGCGAGTACTACAGCGCGAAGCCCGTCACCGAGCTCGTCCCACCGCCACCCGTGCAGACCCCTCACCCGCCGGTGTGGTGCGTCGGCATGCTCATCCCCGGGCGCACCCGCCAGCGGTCCCTCGAGCGGGCAGCCCGGTGGCAGGGCGTCTTCCCGGCGGTCGCCGGCGGAAGCCTCGAGGACCCCGGTTCCCGCCTGACCCAGGACGGGCTTCGCGAGGTCGTCGACCGCATCCTCACCCTTCGCGCCGATGCGGGCCGAACGATGGAGGGCTACGACGTCGTCGTCGAGGGCGACAGCCACGGCTCGTTCGGGTCCGTGCGCCCTCCGGTGCAGGAGTGGGCGGATGCCGGTGCGACCTGGTGGGTGGAGTCGTGGTGGGACCTCCCCGACTCCGCGAAGGGCAGGGCCGAGACGCGTCGCCGGCTCGAGCTGGGTCCCCAGCGATGACGACGCCCGATGCACGGAGGGCGTGCCCGGATGCCGGTGCGTCGGTCCGGAGGGGGCGTGGCCGGATGCCGTGCGTCGGTCTCCGCGTGCGCCTCTCCGGCGATATCCCTGCCTGTCAGGCGCTGACCACCGAGCGCCACACGAGACCGCTCGTGCCCCCACGAGAAAGCGACAGTGCGCCGCTCCGCTGATGCGGTGCGGCGCACTGTCGTGGTCCGGCGGGGCAGGATGCGTCAGGTGTCGTCCTCGTCGTCGAGCCTGATCGTCGCGGTCTGCTGCACCTGGGTGAGGAACTCGTAGTTGTTCTTCGTCTTGCGCAGCCGGTCGAGCAGCAGCTCGATGCCCTGCTGCGAGTCGAGGGCGGCGAGGACGCGACGCAGCTTCCACATGATCCGCAGCTCCTCGGGAGCGAGCAGGATCTCCTCCTTGCGGGTGCCCGAGTTGTTGACGTCGACGGCCGGGAAGATCCGGCGGTTCGCGAGCTGGCGGTCGAGCTTGAGCTCCATGTTGCCCGTGCCCTTGAACTCCTCGAAGATCACCTCGTCCATCCGCGAGCCCGTCTCCACGAGGGCGGTCGCGAGGATGGTGAGCGAGCCACCGTTCTCGATGTTCCGCGCGGCGCCGAAGAACTTCTTCGGCGGGTAGAGGGCCGCCGAGTCGACACCACCGGAGAGGATCCGGCCGCTCGCCGGGGCGGCGAGGTTGTAGGCACGACCCAGCTTGGTGATCGAGTCGAGCAGCACGACGACGTCGTGGCCCATCTCGACGAGTCGCTTGGCGCGCTCGATCGCCAGCTCGGCGACAGTCGTGTGGTCCTCGGCCGGGCGGTCGAAGGTCGAGGAGATGACCTCGCCCTTGACGGCCCGCTGCATGTCGGTGACCTCCTCGGGCCGCTCGTCGACGAGGACGACCATGAGGTGGCACTCGGGGTTGTTCGTCGTGATCGCGTTGGCGATGGCCTGCATGACCATCGTCTTTCCGGCCTTGGCGGGAGCGACGATGAGACCGCGCTGACCCTTCCCGATGGGGGCGACGAGGTCGATGATCCGCGTCGTGATGATGTTCTGCTCGGTCTCCAGGCGGAGGCGGTCCTGGGGGTAGAGCGGAGTCAGCTTGCCGAAGTCGATACGGCGCCTCGCCTCGTCCGGCCCCATGCCGTTGACCGTGTCGAGGCGGGCCAGCGGGGTGTACTTGGCCCGGTTGTTGCGCCCACCCACCGTCTGCTGTTGGGGCTCCTCACCCTCGCGGGCGGCCTTGATGGAGCCGGTGACGGCGTCGCCCTTGCGCAGGTTGTGGCGCTTGACCATCTGCAGGGGGACGTAGATGTCGCTGCTCCCGGGCAGGTAGCCGGTCGTGCGGACGAAGGCGTAGTTGTCGAGGATGTCGAGGATGCCGGCCACGGGCACGAGGACGTCGTCCTCGGCGATCTGCGGCTCGGCAGCACCCTCCACCTGGTCGACGACCGGCTGTCCGGGGGTGCGCCGCTTGTCGCGGTTGCGCCCGCGGTTGCGACGACGTCGGCCGCCTCGGCCCTCGTCGTCGTCGAACCCACGGTTCTGGCCCTGACCCTGTTGGCCCTGCCCACCATGGTTCTGGCTGTCGCGGTTCTGCCCGTCCCGGTTCTGGCTGTCGCGGTTCTGCCCGTCGCGGCGGTCCCCACGCTCCTGACGGTCCCCACGGTCCTGCCGCTCGCCGCGGTCGGTGCGTTCCTGCAGGTCCCCCCGGTCGCGAGCCTCGGTGCGGTCCGGTCGGTCGCTCCGTTCGCGACCGGTGTCCCGGTCTCCGCGGTCGGAGCGGTCTCGGTTCGCCTGGTCGGTGCGCTCGCCGCGCTCACTGCGGGACGTCTGCTCGCCGCGGTCCGCTGGCCCGCTGCCGTCGTCGGTGCGCTCCTGGCGCAGCGGCTGCTCGGGGGACTCGACGCGTTCGGCGCGGTCCGCACGGGCAGTCTGGTCGGGCTCTCGGCGCTCACCGTGTGAAGCCCCGGCGCTCGCCGGGCCGCTCTCGCCGTTCTGGCGGGCCTTGATGGCGGCGACGAGGTCGCCCTTGCGCATCTTGGTGGTGCCGCTGATGCCCATGCTCGAGGCCAGG
>JAQSWG010000147.1 GCA_029266735.1 Ornithinibacter sp. | reverse complement strand
GCCCTGACCGTCGACTGGCGGCACCGCTCGGAGCGGTATGCCGAGAAGCTCGCCACACCGGACACGAGCGTCGCCGACCTCATCGGTGACGTGGACCCGATGCGCGTGGCCGAGGGTCGGCGGCTCGGCGACCCCGAGACGATCCACTTCGGGCTCATCCCGCGCAGCCACCGCGGCATCGTCGCCATCAACGAGCTCCCCGACCTCGCCGAGCGCATCCAGGTGGCCATGCTCAACGTCATGGAGGAGCGGGACATCCAGATCCGTGGCTACGTCCTTCGCCTCCCCCTCGACGTCCTCGTCGTCGCCAGCGCGAACCCCGAGGACTACACGAACCGCGGGCGGATCATCACCCCGCTCAAGGACCGGTTCGGCGCGGAGATCCGCACGCACTACCCGCGTGACCTCTCCGACGAGGTGGCGGTGATCCGCCAGGAGGCGCGGCTCGTCGCCACCGTGCCGGAGGCCCTCGTCGAGATCGTGGCGCGCTTCACCCGGGCCCTGCGCACGTCTCCCGCGGTCGACCAGCGCTCGGGCGTCTCCGCCCGGTTCGCCATCGCCGCCACCGAGACCGTGGCCGCCGCCGCGCTCCACCGAGCGACCGCGTGTGGCGAGGCGCAGGCCGTGGCCCGCGTCGTCGACCTCGATGCCGCCCTCGACGTGCTGCGCGGCAAGGTGGAGTTCGAGTCCGGTGAGGAGGGCCGCGAGCGTGAGGTGCTCAGCCACCTGCTGCGGACGGCGACCGCCGAGACGGTGCGCCACCACCTCGGCGGCATCGACCTCGGGCTGCTCGTCGGTGCCATCGAGGACGGTGCGCTCGTCACGACGGGTGAGCGGGTCACCGCCCGCGAGCTCCTCGACGGCCTCCCCGTGCTCGGGGAGTCCGCGCTCTACGACGAGGTGTGCGACCGGGTGGGTGCGAGAACCGACGGGGAGCGGGCGAGCGCCGTCGAGCTGGCGCTCGAAGGGCTCTACCTCGCGCGCCGGATCGCCAAGGACAGCGCCGACGGGGAGACGGTCTACGGGTGAGCGGCACCGGTCGCAGGTCCCGCTACGCCCGGTATGCCGGGGGGCCGGACCCGCTCGCGCCACCGGTCGACCTGCGGGAGGCCCTCGACGCCATCGGTGAGGACGTCATGGCCGGCGCCTCACCCGAGCGGGCGATGCGCGAGCTGCTCCGCCGCGGGTCGGCCTCGCGCACCGGGCTCGACGACCTCGCCCGGCAGGTGGCCGCTCGTCGCCGGGAGATGCTCCAGAAGCACTCCCTCGGCGGCACCCTCGACGAGGTCCGGCGGCTCCTCGACGAGGCCGTGCTGGCCGAGCGCAAGCAGCTCGCGCGCGACCTCGACGACGACGCACGGTTCGCCGAGATGCGGATCGAGGGCCTGCCGCCCTCACCGGCGGCGGCCGTCACCGAGCTCGCGGACTACGACTGGCGCAGCGGCGAGGCCCGCGAGAAGTACGAGCAGATCAAGGACCTCCTCGGTCGTGAGCTGCTGGACCAGCGGTTCGCCGGCATGAAGCAGGCCCTCGAGAACGCGACGGACGAGGACCGCGCGCAGATCGAGGAGATGCTCCGGGACCTCAACGACCTGCTCGCCGCCCATGCCCGGGGCGACGACACCACCGAGCAGTTCCGCGACTTCATGGAGCGGCACGGAGACTTCTTCCCCGAACGCCCCGAGACGGTCGAGGAGCTCATCGACGCCCTCGCTGCCCGGGCCGCTGCCGCCCAGCGGATGCTCGCCTCGATGACGGCGGAGCAGCGCGCCGAGCTGGCCGCACTGTCCCAACAGGCCTTCGGCTCCACCAGCCTCATGGAGCAGCTCGCGCAGCTCGACGAGACCCTCCAGTCCCTGCGGCCGGGCGAGGACTGGGACGGGTCGGAGCAGTTCAGCGGCCAACAGGGGCTGGGTCTGGGTGACGGCACCGGGGTCCTCCAGGACCTCGCCGAGCTCGACGGACTCTCGGAACAGCTCGCCCAGGCGCACCCGGGAGCCCGGATGGACGATGTCGACCTCGACGCCCTCGCCCGTCAGCTCGGCGAGGAGGCCGCCGTCGAGGCGCGCGCCCTGTCCGCGCTCGAGAAGGCGCTCCGCGACAGCGGCTACCTCACCCGGGCCACGGACGGCACGCTGCGACTCTCGCCCCGGGCCATGCGCGAGCTGGGCCGGTCGCTGCTGCGCGACGTGGCAGGGCGGCTGTCGGCCCGGCCGGGAGCGCGCGACGTGCGGGCGGCCGGAGCCGCCGGGGAGCAGAGCGGCGCGAGCCGCCCGTGGGAGTTCGGCGACACCGAGCCCTGGGACGTGACGCGCACGATGACCAACGCCCTGACCCGCACGGCCGGGGGCGACGCCGACGGGCGCACCGGCATCCGGCTCGACATCCGCGACGTCGAGGTGACCGAGACGGAGGCTCGGACCCGGGCCTGCGTGGCCCTCCTCGTCGACACCTCGTTCTCCATGGCGATGGACGGCAGGTGGGTGCCGATGAAGCGCACCGCCCTCGCCCTGCACCAGCTCGTGTCCACCCGCTTCCGCGGCGACCACCTCCAGCTCATCGGTTTCGGCCGGCACGCGCAGGTGATCCAGGTCGAGGAGCTCACGGGCCTCGACGCGAGGTGGGAGAAAGGCACCAACCTCCACCACGCCCTGCTCCTCGCGAACCGTCACTTCCGCCGGCATCCGCACGAGCAGCCGGTCCTGCTCGTCGTCACCGACGGCGAGCCGACCTCGCACCTCGAGCCCGGCGGCGAGGTGTTCTTCGACTACCCGCCGCACCCGCGCACCATCGCGCTCGCGGTCCGTGAGCTGGATGCCGCCACGCGGCTGGGTGCGCAGACCACCATCTTCCGCCTCGGCGAGGATGCCGGGCTGGCCCGCTTCGTCGACGGCATGGCCAAGCGTGTGGGCGGCCGCGTCGTCGCCCCGGAGCTCGGCGACCTCGGGGCGGCTGTGGTCGGGTCGTACCTCGGCTCGCGCGACCCGTCCTCGGCCTTCGGCTCCTCGTACCGGGAGCTCTTCGGCGGACGCGGCTTCTGGGCCGAGTGAGCCGCCATAGGCAGAGCGCGCTGGATCGAAGGAGCACGACACGCGGATGGCGGACGCCTTCCCCCGCGCGTGTCCTGCTCACTCGATGGTGAACGAGGACCGGCTGGCCGTGTGCCACGAACCGGTCACTACGATCGGGGCGTGCCAGGGCAGCGCAGGGACCAGCGGGTCGACGACTACATCGACGCTCTTCCGCAGTGGCAGCGAGCGGTGGCGCAGCGCGTCCGAGAGCTCGTGCACGAGGCCGACCCGGAGGTCGAGGAGGTCATCAAGCGGCGGGTGCAGCCCTACTTCGTCCTGGAGGGCAACATCTGTGCGCTGCTGGGGGCCAAGGACCACCTCGACGTCTTCATCTACGACCCGATCGCGCCGGACCCGCACGGTCTGGTCAACCAGGGTCGGAACAACGCCACGGCCCGAGGGATCCAGATCCGCCGCGACGACGAGCTGGACGAGTCGGCCCTGCTG
>JAQSWG010000068.1 GCA_029266735.1 Ornithinibacter sp. | reverse complement strand
CAGCGCGTCACGCTCGCCTTCGCGCCCCGCGACCGGCGGTCCCTGGCCCACATCCAGGGACACTCCCACCGCCTCCCACGCCGCACGAACAGCGCACACAACGTCGGAGTCGTCGCCGTGCCGCGCCCTCGCGGCGGCCACGGTGAGCCCGGCGAACGTCGGGAAGTCGCAGTCCGCCCGGATGTCACCGGTGACGGTGTCGAACCAGACCTGCCCGGCGACCTCCCAGGCCGCGCCGCCGAGGGTCGTGGCGAGCACGTGGAACGCCTTGTTGGGGATGCCCGAGTTGATGTGCACGCCCCCGTTGTCGTCGGTCGTGTCCACGTAGTCACGCATGTGCCCGGGTTGGGGGTCCGTGCCCAGGCGTGGGTCGTCGTACGCGGTGCCCGGCGCCGCCATCGACCGGATCGCCACGCCGGCCACGTCCGGGCCGAGGAGTTCGGCGCCGATGAGCCAGTCGGCCTCGTCGGCGCCCTGGCCGAGGAGCCGCTGCTTGACGAGCACACCGAAGACGTCGGAGATCGACTCGTTGAGGGCACCCGACTGGTCCTGGTAGTTCAACCCGGAGGTGTACTGGGTGACCCCGTGTGCCAGCTCGTGCCCGATGACGTCGAGGCTGCGGGTGAACGGGAGGAACACCACCCCGTCACCGTCGCCGAACACCATCTGCGTCCCGTCCCAGAAGGCGTTGTCGTAGTCCTGCCCGAAGTGGACGGTCGCGATGAGGGGCAGCCCCTTCCCGTCGAGCGAGTTCCGCCCGTATGCCGCCGACCAGAGCTGCCAGGTGGAGCCCAGCCCGTCGTAGGCCTCCGTGACCGCCCGATCTCCGGTGTCGGGGTCCCCCTCACCGCGCACCGCCGTGCCCGGCAGGTCGGTGCCCCGCATCGCGTCGTGGATCGACCGCTGAGGTCCGTCGGCGGTGCCGCGGGCGAGCCGGGGACGCCTGGCGCGGGACCGTGGGGCACGCAGGTCGGCGGTCCGGCGGTCACGACGCAGCTCCGCGTCGACGGCAAGGGTCGCCGCTGCGTGCGCCTCGAGGTGCGGGTCGCCGGAGCTGGCCAAAGCCTCGAGCATGTAGGGAGGCACGAACGAGCACGGGGACCCGTGCGCGCTCAGCGGGTGCGATGTGGACGGCATACCCAAACCCTGCCTCCCAGCACGGACGCGCGCACCTTCGAGCAGCACGTCGACTTTCGGTCGGGCGACCGTGCCCCAGCAGCGGCAGCCAGCAGGTCGGCACCTCCCAGCCCCCGTCAGCGGCGGAGGGCTGCGGCCATCCGCTCGCGGGCGACGTCGGAGTGGAAGAGCATCCCCGAGAGGCGCGCCATCTCCTCACCACGCGCGTCGAAGTCCGCGACCAGGTCCGTGGTGAGCAGGCGCTTGGCCTCGACGAGTCCCTGCCGGGCCGCCGAGCGGAGGTCGCCCAGCACGGTGGCGACGACGGCATCCATGTCCTCTGCCGAGGCGACGTGGGTGACGAGACCGTGCTCCTTGCCCTCCGCGGCACCGACGGTCCGCCCGGTGAGGAACCAGTCGGATGCCGCGCGCGCGCTGAGTCGGGCGCGCAGAGGGATCGAGATGGTGGCCGCAGCGAGGCCGAGGCGGACCTCGGTGAGCGCGAAGGTCACGTCGTCACGGCATACGACGACGTCGGCCGAGGCGACGAGGCCCAGGCCCCCGGCGCGGACCGCTCCGTCGAGCCGGCAGACGACCGGCACCGGGAGAGCGGCGATCGACCGCTGGAGGGCGACGATGGCCCGCGCGGACTGCACCATGTCGACGGTCGCCGCCTCCTTGAGGTCCGCCCCGGCGCAGAACACCGGCTGCGACGACCGCAGGAGCACCCCGTGGAGGGACTCGTCCGCGCCGGCCTCGGCGAGGTGCTGGGTCAGCTCGGCGACGAGGCGGCTGGAGAGGGCGTTGCGGTTGGCCGGCGAGTCCAGGGTGACGACGGCGATCCGGTCGTCGTCGGTCCGGTGCACCAGCGCGTCGCTCACACCGGCGACCCTAACGCCACGTGTGGAGGGTCTCCCGTGGGTCAGCCGTAGGTGTCGCGCGGTCCGCGGCCGTCCTGGACCCGACGCTGCCCTCGCGACCACGAGGGAGCACCGGGGCCGACGACCCGGATCTCGGTGACCGTGCCCTCGCCCACCTCCTCGGTCAGGCGGGTCAGGAGGCTGGAGGAGAGCAGGCGCAGCTGGGTCGCCCAGGCCGTCGAGTCCCCTCGCACGGTCAGGACGCCCTCGACGAACTCCACGGGAGCGCAGTGCTGGGCGATCTCCTGCCCGACGATCTCGGGCCAGCGACCGATCACGGCACCGACCGCGACGTCCACCGCCCAGCCGCGCTCGACGACGAACTGGTCGAGTTGCTCGCCGAGCAGCTTGGGGTCCCGGCCGGCGCCCGACCGCTCTCCGACGGGGATGTCCTTGACCCGCCGCCGGGGTCGCAGGCCCGGCCGGAGACCCTTCGCGCGGGCTGCCGCCCGGGCCCGGGCCAGGGCGGCTGCGGCCGCCTCGTCGGCGTCCCCGATGGCCGGCTCGGCGCCCGTGTCCAGGTCGTCGTCGTCAGGCAACCTCGGTCACCGAACCCAGGGTCACGGCATACCTGCGCCCCATCAACGTGTCCGGCACGTCGGCCGGAACCGCGGCGGTGACGAGCACCTGCTCGCAGTCGGCCACCATGGCCGCGAGCCGCTCTCGACGACCGGTGTCGAGCTCGGCGAAGACGTCGTCGAGGACGAGCACCGGGTCGTCACCGAGGTCGTGCCGGAGCAGCTGGAACGCCGCGAGCTTCAGCCCGAGCGCGAACGACCACGACTCGCCGTGGCTCGCGTACCCCTTGGCCGGCAGGTCGCCGAGGGACAGCACGACGTCGTCACGGTGCGGGCCGACGAGGCAGACACCGCGCTCGACCTCCGCCCCCCGCACCTCAGCCAACGAGGCGAGCACCTCGTCGTGCAGCTCGCCGACCTCGGGCACCTCACCGGCCGCGATCCGACCCGCCGTCTCCTCCCGCAGTGACGAGCGGTAGGCCACCCGGGTGTCGGACTGGCCCGCGCTGACCTCCTCGTAGGCCTTCCCGAGGTACGGGCCCAGGTCGCGGAGCAGGCGGAGCCTGGCGTAGAGGAGCTGCGAGCCGACCTGCGCAAGGTGGGAGTCCCACACGTCGAGGGTGTGGAGGGCGGACTCGCGCTCGGATGCCGTGTCGACCCCTTCCACGTGCGCCGGCCGGGCCGCGCGCCGGCCACCTCGGCGCAGCACGGGAGCCGCCGACTTGAGCAGGGCACCCCGCTGCCTGAGGACCTTGTCGTAGTCCGCCCGGACCCCCGCCCAGCGCGGCTGCCGGGCGACGAGCAGCTCGTCGAGGAACCGCCGGCGATCCGCGGGATCACCCTTGACGAGGGCGAGGTCCTCGGGGGCGAACAGCACGGTCCGCAGGCTGCCGAGCACGTCGCGCGGCCGAGTCAGCGGAGACCGGTTGAGCCGGGCCCGGTTGGCCCGGCCCGGCGCGATCTCGAGCTCGACCATCGTCTCCCGGCCGTCGCGGACGACGGCACCCCGGATCACCGCCTGGGTCGCACCGAACCGGACGAGCGGTGCATCCGTGGCGACCCGGTGGCTGGACAGGCTGGCGAGGTACCCGATCGCCTCGACGAGGTTGGTCTTGCCCTGCCCGTTGAGGCCGACGAGGGTCGTGACCCCCGGCTCGAGCGGCAGCTCGGCGCTCGTGTAGCTGCGGAAGTCGACGACGGAGAGGTGCCGAAGGTGCACCCGTCAGCTCTTCTTGGTGGCGGGCTTCCGCGTCGCACCGGTGCCGGACGTCGGACCCTCGGTCGGCCCGGAGCCGTCCGAGGACGTCGCGCCGCCGCCCGAGGACGGGCCGGCGCTCGCCGCCTTGCGACCCTTGGCGGCCGCCTCCTCGGGTGACGCGGGGTGCGCTTCCTTGCGGGCGACCTTCTTCCGAGCCGTGTCGGGGCTCTTGGGTCCGGCCGCCGCCTCCGCGCGCAGCGCGTCGCCCTCGCCGATGGTCATCACCTGGTGACCACCGAACTGACCCCGCAGGGCGGAGACCGCCTGCATGGTCGGCGAGGACTGCTGGCGGGACGCGAACCGGGCGAAGAGGGAGGCGGAGATGACCGGCATCGGCACGGACATCGCGATTGCCTCCTCGACGGTCCACCGGCCCTCACCCGAGTCGGGGGTGTAGTCGGAGACGTCGTCGAGGTCGGGGTTCTCCTCCAGGGCCTTGACCATGAGGTCGAGCAGCCAGGAACGGACGACCGTGCCACGGCTCCACGCCTTGAACGCGCCGGGCACGTTCTCGACGATGTCCTTCTTCTCGAGCAGCTCGTAGCCCTCGGCGTAGGCGTGCATGAGGCCGTACTCGATGCCGTTGTGCACCATCTTCGTGTAGTGCCCGGCGCCCACCTTGCCGGCATGCACGAACCCCTCGTCACGCGGGCCCTCGGGGCGCAGCGCGTCGAAGATCGGCATCGCCCGCTTCACGTTGGCCGCGGAGCCGCCGACCATGAGCCCGTAGCCGTTGTCGAGGCCCCAGATGCCCCCGGAGACGCCACAGTCGAGGTAACCGATCCCCTTGGCCTTGAGCAGCTGTTCGTGCTCGACGTCGTCGGTGAACCTGCTGTTGCCGCCCTCGATGACGAGGTCGCCCTTGTCGAGGACGTCGGCGAGCTTGCCCACCGTCTCCCGGGTCGGCGCCCCGTGCGGGACCATGACCCAGACGACGCGTGGGGCGCTCAGCTTCTTCGCCATGTCGGCCAGGGACCGCGCGTCGGACACCGCCTTGTTCTGGTCGTAGCCCACGACCTCGTGTCCCGCGCGACGCAGGCGCTCGCGCATGTTGCCGCCCATCTTGCCCAGACCGACCAGACCCAGCTGCATCTCGTGCTCCCTCGTGTGGTGTGGTGCGCGACGACCGGTGCGTTCCCCGCGAAGGCTACTGCGGCGGCATCCCCAATGGTCCGGTCAGGACGCGAAGCGCACCGGCATGAGCACGTAGCGGTAGGAGGTGTCGGCCTCGCCGTCCTCCTCGGCCTGGCCGGAGAGCACAGCCGGCCGTGAGGGCTGGGTGAAGGAGATGCGGCTGTATGCCGTGCCCACCGCCCCCAGCCCGTCCAGCAGGTAGGTGGGGTTGAAGGCGATCTCGATCTCCGGGCCGGTGATCGTCGCCTCGACGGCCTCGGAGGCCTGGGCGTCGTCACCGGCGCCGGCCTCGATGGTGACCTGTCCCTCGCTGAACCGGAGCCGGACCGGGGTGTTCCGCTCCGCGACGAGGGCTACCCGCTTGACCGCCTCGACGAGGTCGGCGGTGCGGATGACCGCCTCCGTGTCGGAGGTCGTGGGGAAGATGGACGAGACCTTCGGGTACTCGCCGTCGAGCAGCCGCGTCGTGGTGCGGCGCTGCCCGGCCTCGAAGCCGACGAGGCCGTCGCCGCCGGCGGCGGTGCCGAGTGCGACGTCGATCGAGCCGCTGGCGCCGAGGGATCGGGCCGTGTCCGAGAGCGTGCGCGCAGGGATGAGGACGACGTGGCTGGCGTCGGTCGCCGTCGGGTTCCAGTGGAGCTCGCGCATCGCGAGGCGGTAGCGGTCGGTCGCGAGAAGCGTCATGGTGTCGCCCTCGATCTCGACCCGCACGCCGGTGAGGATGGGCAACGTGTCACCCCGGTCCGCGGCGACGGAGACCTGGGCGACCGCCTGGGTGAACAGGTGGCCGTCGATCGAGCCGCTCGGCTCCGGGGAGGTCGGCAGGGTGGGGTAGTCGTCGGCCGGCATCTGGAGGAGGCTGAACCGCGAGGAACCGCACGTCACCTGGACCTTCGAACCGTCGGTGCCGACGTCGATCGGGCGGTCGGGGAGGTTGCGGGAGATGTCCGCCAGCAACCTGCCGAGGACGAGCACGGTCCCCGGCTCGGCGACCTCTGCCGCGACGGTGATCTTCGCCGAGACCTCGTAGTCGAAGGCCGACAGGGTGAGCGTGCCCTGCTCGTCCGCCTGCAGGAGGATGCCGGCGAGGACCGGGACCGGCGGACGGGCGGGCAGCCCACGGGCGACCCAGGTGACGGCCTCGGCCAGGACGTCGCGCTCGACGCGGAACTTCACGACTTACCACCTTCGTCCGGCGCGGCTCTCGCGCCCGTTCGTGCACGCAGCAGGGGTCCCCGTCCGCACGGGCCGAGGCTACTCGGGGCCTCCGACGGTGCTCAGGTGCTCCGACGCAGGCGGGGTCATGACACTAGTGCACGCCTCCCCGGGGTGGTACCTGCTCTCTGGGAGTGGATCGCGCCGGTGTCAGGGTGCTTGTCCGGGGCGCTGGATGGTGCGTGGCGCTCGGGTCGTGCTCGGGGCCGGAGCGGAGTTATGGGATCTCTTCGTGGTCGTCGGTGCTGTGGACGCTGTGGACCGAACTACGTCGGCGCAGGTCGGCAAGGCTCGCGGTGGTGTGGACGAGGCGTGGACGAGCGCCTCCCCGCTCTGAGCGGGCTGTGCATGCCGGGATGCCGTTCACAGGGCGTCCACCTCCTGGCCCCGGTCGGTCCACCTCGACACGCTGCTCCTCCACAGCCGTCCACAGGGCCTGTGGACAAGTGCCGAGGTGGCCGGGGTGACTGGTGGGTCTGGTCGCGGTTTGTCCACAGGGTTGTGCACATCTCGTGGACGCCGCTCGTGCGGGCGAGGCGGCATGTGGCGGCGGGTGACGGCGCGTCCCCAAGGACGGCGTCATTCGACAAACCTGCGACACACCGCTGTGGACGAGGTGTGGACAACTGCCGGCAGCCCTCAGTGCGACTGCTGCTTGATCCGGTTCGTCAGCTCGGTCACCTGGTTGTAGATGGCCCGCCGCTCCGCCATGAGCTGGCGGATCTTCTTGTCGGCATGCATGACCGTCGTGTGGTCCCGGCCCCCGAACTGCTGCCCGATCTTCGGCAGCGACATGTCCGTCAGCTCCCGGCACAGGTACATCGCGATCTGCCGCGCGGTGACGAGGACCCGCGAGCGCGACTGGCCCTGGAGGTCGTCGAGGGTCAGCCCGAAGTAGGCGGCCGTCTGCGCCATGATCGTCGCGGGCGTCACCTGGCTCGAGGCGTCGTCCGGGATGAGGTCCCGGAGCACGATCTCGGCGAGGCTCATGTCGACGGGCTGGCGGTTGAGGCTCGCGAACGCGGTGACCCGGATGAGTGCACCCTCGAGCTCGCGGATGTTCGTCGAGATCCGCGAGGCGATGAACTCGAGGACGTCGTCGGGTACGGAGAGCCGCTCCTGGATGGCCTTCTTGCGCAGGATGGCGATCCGGGTCTCGAGGTCGGGGGGCTGGACGTCGGTGAGGAGCCCCATCTCGAACCGGCTCCGCATCCGCGCCTCGAAGCCACTCAGGAGCTTGGGCGGCACGTCGCTCGTGATGACGACCTGCTTGTTGGCGTTGTGGAGCGTGTTGAAGGTGTGGAAGAACTCCTCCTGGGTCTGCACCTTGCCCTGGAGGAACTGGATGTCGTCGATGAGCAGGACGTCGACGTCGCGGTACCGGCGCTGGAAGTTGGCGGCCTTGTCGTCACGGATGCTGTTGATGAAGTCGTTCGTGAACTCCTCGGAGTTGACATAACGCACCTTCACGTGGGGGAACAGGTTGCGGGCGTAGTGCCCGATGGCGTGGAGCAGGTGCGTCTTGCCCAGTCCTGAGTCGCCGTAGATGAAGAGCGGGTTGTAGGCCTTCGCCGGTGCCTCGGCGACCGCGACCGCCGCGGCGTGCGCGAACCGGTTGCTCGCCCCGATGACGAAGGTGTCGAAGGTGTACTTGGGATTGAGCCGGGTCAGCTCGACCTGCTCGGGGAGCTGGCTTCCGGGCCGTGGCCGCCGAGCCCCTGGAACCTGCACGAGCCGAGGGACGGCTGGCGTGCCCTGGGCGACGGCCGCGACGGCCGGCGCGCTGCTGTCACCGCCGTAGCCGTCGAGCTCGTCCTCGCCGATGTCGAGGTCGTCGATCTGGCGCCGGCGGTCCGCGACCCGCAGGTCGTGTCCCTCGTCGCCCGGCTGCCCCGGCTCGTCCTCCTCGTCAGCGGCGGTCGGCACGTCGAGCGACGGGTCGACGGTCACCGCGAGGCGCACGTCGCGGCCGAGCTGGGCGCCGAGCGTGGCGGTGACGACGTCGCGCAGCCGCGTCTCCACGACGTCCTTGGTGAAGTCGTTCGGAACGGCGAGGAGAACCGTGTCGTCGAGGAGGCCCACGAGTCGCGCGAGCGAGAGGAAAGCCCTCTGCTGCACCGGAACTCCATCCGAGTCCAGGACCTCGAGCGTGGTCCGCCACAGCTGGGCCATCGTCGCATCCGCCACTCGCCTCCCCCTCCTTCCGGTGCCTCGCCGGCCCGTCGTCTCCGCCCGACATCAGGGACGCCACCCCCGTCCACATGGTTGTCCACAGACTGTGGGGATCCCTGCGTGGGCGCCGGGGGTGTGTCGCTCCGGGAGGCGGGCCGTGCTCTGTGCGATCCTAGGGCGTTTTCGGTCCCCGGGGATACGGCTTCCACTGGTTTGACCCTCGGTGCCGCTCTCGCGTACCGTGGACGGGCCTGTTGGTCGGCTGTTTTCGCATGCCCATGACCCGCGCCCTCGAGGGGTGCAGCCCGCGTTCGGTCATGCGCTTCCGATGGCAGCCGACCACCTCCGAACACCGGGCCACCGCGGCCCGCCTCCAGATGAGAGACCAACGTGAGCAAGCGGACCTTCCAACCGAACAACCGCCGTCGGGCGAAGACCCACGGGTTCCGCCTTCGCATGCGCACCCGGGCGGGCCGTTCCATCCTGTCCGCCCGCCGTCGCAAGGGTCGCTCCGAGCTCTCCGCCTGAGGGCATCGGTGCTGCCGGCGCCGAACCGACTGCGCGCCCGGTCGGACTTCACGTCGGCGGTCCGTTCCTCCGGAGGGTTCCGGGTCGGCTCACCGCTGCTCGTGGTTCACGCCACCTCGACCGACTCGCGTGCCGGGCAACCGCCGCGGGTCGGTTTCGTCGTGTCGCGGGCCGTGGGTGGGGCAGTCGTCCGCAACCGCACCAAGCGGCGTCTCCGGGCCCTCGTCGCCGAGCGGCTCGAGAGCCTTCCGCTGGGGATGGATGTCGTGATCAGGGCCAACCCCCCCGCCGGTGCAGCCACGTACGGGGAACTTCAGGAGGCGTTGAACCCGTTGTTGGAGAAGGCGATCGGTCGAGCGGGAGGCAGGGCATGAGCACTGGGTCTGTTCTTGCCAAGCCCCTCATCTGGCTGGTCCGCGGATATCAGTGGGCCGTCTCCCCACTGCTTCCCCCGAGCTGCCGCTTCTACCCGTCGTGCTCCGCGTATGCCGTGACCGCCCTCGAGCGCTTCGGTCCGGTCCGCGGGTCATGGATGGCCGCCCGGCGGCTCGGTCGCTGCCACCCGTGGACTCCCGGAGGCGTCGACCACGTACCGTTGCGCGACCCGGCCACCGGGCGACCGGTGCCGGGGACCACCGGACCGCGCGGCATCCCGGACGACGCCGACCCAGGCTCCCCACCCAGCGCCGTCACCGCGCACCCCCACTGACCACCGTCACGACGTGACACCACCTCGCCGGCCTCGGCCGGCACAGCCGTAAGGACAGCATGGGCGACTTCTTCAGCACGATCATGGCCCCCATCGAGTGGCTGGTCGCCTGGATCATGTACGGCTTCCACCAGGCGCTGACCGCGCTGGGCATGGACCCGGCCGGGGGCTGGACCTGGGCCCTGTCGATCGTCGGCCTCGTCGTCGTCATGCGTGCCGCGATGATCCCCCTCTTCGTCAAGCAGATCATGGCGTCGCGCAAGATGCAGATGATCCAGCCTGAGCTGCAGAAGATCCAGAAGAAGTACAAGGGCAAGTCGGACCCCGAGTCTCGTCAGGCGATGACCCAGGAGACGATGGAGCTGTACAAGAAGGAGGGCACCAACCCCTTCAGCTCGTGCCTGCCCATCCTCGTGCAGTCGCCGTTCTTCTTCGGGTTGTTCTCCGTCCTCAACGGCCTCGACGAGATCGCGGACGGCGACAAGGCCCCGGTCGGACCGATCGACGAGACCGTGGCAGCGCAGGCCGAGTCAGCGACCATCTTCGGGGCTCAGCTGTCTGACACCTTCCTGACCGCCGCGAGCGTCAACACGCAGATCGTCACGGTGGTGCTCATCATCCTCATGTCGGCGACGACCTTCCTCACCCAGCGCCAGCTCATGACGAAGAACATGCCGGCGTCCGCGCTGGACAACCCCTTCGCCAGGCAGCAGAAGCTGCTTCTCTACATCCTGCCGATCGTGTTCGCCGTGTCCGGCGTCAACTTCCCGATCGGTGTCCTCATCTACTGGTTCACGACCAACGTGTGGTCGATGTGTCAACAGTTCTACGTGATCCGGCGTATGCCTGCACCGGGCTCGGCAGCCGAGAAGGCCTACCACGCGCGCCTCGAGAAGAAGGGCAAGCCGATTCCGGGCGCCGCTGGTGCGGCGATCGCCGCCGCGGCGGCTGCTGCCGAGGCCGAGGAGGCGGCCAAGCGGTCGGGGCAGCGTCAGCAGCCGACCTCCAAGAAGCGCAAGAAGTCCAAGCCCGGCGGCCAGAAGGCGCCCGGCAAGCCACCGGGTGGCAAGACGCCGCCACCCCGTCCCGAACCTTCCCCGTGACCGCAGGAGAGCCGATGAGCGAAACGCACACCCAGGACGCCCTCGAGACCGAGGCGCCTCCGGCACCGGGGTCCGTCGACATCGTGCGCGAGGGGCCGGACGAGACCTTGACGGACGACGACGCCATCACCACCGAAGACACGTCCGCCGCTCCGCCGGAGCGGTCGGTCTCCGGCCGCCGGAACCAGCTGGAGAAGGAGGGCGAGGTGGCCGCCGACTTCCTCGAGACACTGCTCGACATCTGTGATCTCGACGGCGACATCGACGTGGACATCGACGGTGACCGGGCGGCCGTCTCTGTGGTCGACTCCGAAGAGGGCCGAGTCCCCCGACGCCTCGTGGGACCGAACGGCCAGGTGCTCGACGCGCTCCAGGAGCTGACCCGCCTCGCCGTGCAGTCGGCGACCGGCGAGCGCAGTCGGCTCATGCTCGACGTCGCTGGCCATCGTGCAGAGCGCCGGGAGGCGCTCGTCGCCGTCGCCGAGGAGGCGATCAACGAGGTGCGTAGCACCGGCGAGCGCAAGCCACTCTCCCCGATGACCGCGTTCGAGCGGAAGGTCGTCCACGACGAGGTGCTTGCCGCAGGGCTGGTCTCCGAGTCGGAAGGGACCGAACCCCGCCGCTTCGTCGTCATCCTTCCCGCCTGAGCCGTTTCACGTGAAACACGACGGCGTGGACGAGCCGTCCGTGACGCCGCCAGCCGCACCTCAGGGTGCGGCTGGCGTGTTTGGGGACGGGATGAGCGAGGCCGTCCGGTTCGCGGAAGTGCTCGCCGACACCGGGGTGACGCACGGCTTGATCGGGCCCAGGGAGGTGCCTCGGCTGTGGGAACGTCACCTGCTCAACTGCGCCGTCATCTCCGATGCCTTCCCGCACAGTGCCCGAGTGGTGGATGTCGGGTCGGGCGCCGGCCTGCCGGGCATCGCGCTCGCCATCGCTCGTCCCGACCTCGACGTCCATCTCGTCGAGCCGATGCTGCGGCGGACCGACTGGCTGGTTGATACCGTCGACGAGCTTGCCCTCGAGTCGGTCACGGTGCACCGCGCTCGAGCCGAGGACCTTGTGGGTGCACTGCGGGCACCCTGGGTGACGGCGCGGGCGGTTGCTCGTCTGGACACCTTGGCGCAGTGGTGCGTCCCCTTGCTCGAGCCGGGCGGCACTCTCGTGGCGATGAAGGGACGCTCGGCTCGCGAGGAGCTGGACAGGGCCCGGCGTGCCCTCGAGCGCCTCGGGCTCCTTGACGCCACGGTGACCGAGCACGGAACCGCCATCCTCGACGAGCCGGTGCTCACCGTGGACCTGCGCTTCGACGTCCGTCGCCGCCAGGCCGGGCAGAGCGGCCGGACCGCCGGGTCCCGACGCCGCAAGCGCTAGAGCCCCGGAGGCCGGTGTCCAGGCACCGGCCAGGGCTGCAGCGACCGGCCAGCGGTGTGGTCACGACTGTCGCTTGGCCGGCCGTGGTGCCACGGAGAAGCCAGAGGGTCACCCGCGGGGGTGCCAAATGGGTGGTGGAGCCCGCGTCTGACACTCGTCCTGCTTCGCGTCGAACCGGTGCGGGTGCCGAGAGGGTGGTGGAGCCCGCGTCCGACACCCGTCCTGCCCCGCGTCGAACCGCTGGGGGTGCCGACGGGGCGGTGGAGTGCCCGTTTGGCGCCCGTCCTGCCTCCGTCGAACCGGTGGCTGCCGGGGGGTGGTGGAGCGCGCGCCTGGCACCCGCGTCGCCTTGGTGCGCCGGGTGTTGGCTGTCGAGGGGGGTTCTGGCACCCGGGTCGCCTGGTGCGCCGGCGAGGGGTGCCGAAGGAGCGGTGGAGTGCCCGCTTGGCACCCGTCCTGCCTCGCGTCGAACCGGTGGGGGATGCCGAGAGGGTGGTGGAGCGCGCGTATGGCACCCAGGGCTGCCCTGGTGCGCCGGGTGAGGGCGCTGCCGCTGGGTCGTCTGGCACGTCGCCGTTTCACGCGAAACGCCGGCTCACCACAGTGCTCCAGTTCCGGCCCGAGATGGGCGCCACGGACTAGAAGCGCCGATTCGGCCGCTGACCGCGGGTGGCACCGGACCGCCCGCAGCACGTCGCTTCGGGGATGGCGGCACATGGCCCGGACGCGGGGCAGAGAATGCTCCCCGCCAAGGGCGGCCGCCGAGCCATTGTGGGCGCCATCTGAGTCGACCAAGCTCTGACAGCGCGGCGTGACGCAGGCTGGTGCAGGGGAGAACGCCCAGGGTGCGATGGGCCGCCCCATTCGTCGTGACAGCCGCGAGCGACCCGCTGAGTCGCCCTGACCGCGAAGCGCGGCCGCAAGGCCGGCCACCGTTTCACGTGAAACGCCTCCC
>JAQSWG010000067.1 GCA_029266735.1 Ornithinibacter sp. | reverse complement strand
GCGGCGAGCGCCAGGAGCCGCTCGGCGAGCTCGACCTGCGGCACCGAGGTGAAGAAGTTCGAGACGTGCACGAGCTGGCCCGCCTGCTTCGACACGGCGGCGACGAGCGCAGGGTGGTTGTGGCCCAGCGCGTTGACCGCGATCCCGCCCACGAGGTCGAGGAACCGGCGCCCGTCGACGTCCCACACCCACGCGCCGTTCCCGTGCTCGAGCACGAGCTGGGGGCGACCGAAGACACCGAGGAGGGAGCGGTCGTAGCGCTCGAGCCACGCCGCGGACGCCTGCTGCGGGTCAGTCACCGTCGACCTCCTCGTCGGGCAGGACCATCGTGCCGATGCCCTCGGACGTGAACACCTCGAGCAGCAGGCTGTGGGGCTGCCTCCCGTCGACGACGTGGGCCTGCGGCACACCGGCCTCCACCGCCCGGACACACGCCTCGAGCTTCGGGATCATGCCCGAGTCCACCGTCCCGAGCAGCCGCCGGGCAGCGGTCACCCGGAGCTCGGAGAGCAGCGAGCCGCGGTCCGGCCACGCGCCGTAGACACCCTCCACGTCGGTGAGGACGACGAGCTTGCGGGCACCGAGGGCCGTGGCGAGGGCCGCCGCCGCGGTGTCGGCGTTGACGTTGAGCACCTGTCCGTCGACGTCGAGGTCCGGCGCGATGGTGGAGACGACGGGGATCCGGCCGGCCTCGAGGAGGTCCAGCACCGCCGTCGGGTCCACCTCGACGACGTCCCCGACGAGGCCGATGTCCTGCTCCGCACCGTCGACGACGACGCCCCGGCGGCGGGCGCCGAACAGGCCGGCGTCCTCACCGGACAGCCCGACCGCGACGGGCCCGTGCTGGTTGAGCAGGCCGACGAGCTCACGGCCCACCTGGCCGGTGAGCACCATCCGGACGACGTCCATGACCTCCGGGGTGGTGACGCGCAGCCCGCCACGGAACTCGCTGTGCAGGCCGAGGCGGTCGAGCATCGCCTTGATCTGCGGGCCGCCACCGTGGACCACGACGGGGCGCAGGCCGGCATACCGGAGGAACGCCACGTCCTGGGCGAACGCGGCCTTGAGACCGTCGTCGACCATGGCGTTGCCGCCGTACTTGACGACGACCAGCGCACCCCGGAAGTGCTCGAGCCATGGCAGGGCCTCGACGAGCGTCGCGGCCTTCGACTGGGCCACGCGCACCGCTGCGGCGTCGATCGCCCCGCGCAGGGCCTGGTCGGGCGGTGTCATTCGTTGTGTCCTCAGGAGGAGTAGGCGGAGTTCTCGTGGACGTAGCCGTGGGTGAGGTCGTTGGTCCAGATCGTCGCCGCGGCGTCTCCCGCGTGGAGGTCGACGACGACATGCACCTCGCGGCCGGTGAGGTCGACGAGGGAGCGGTCCTCACCGACCCCGCCGGCCCGACACACCTCGACCCCGTTCATGGTGACGTCGAGGGCTGCCGGGTCGAACGTGGCCGCCGTCGTGCCCACCGCGGCGAGCACGCGTCCCCAGTTCGGGTCGTTTCCGAAGACGGCGCACTTGAAGAGGTTGTTGCGGGCGACCGACCTGGCCACCTCGAGAGCGTCGTCGACGGATGCCGCGGACCGGACCTCGACGGCGATGTCGTGACGGGCCCCTTCGGCGTCGGCGACGAGCTGACGGGCGAGGGAGGTGCACACCTCGGTCAGGGCCGCCGAGAAGGTCGTCTCGTCCACCGCGATGCCGGAGGCTCCCGAGGCGAGGAGGACGACGGTGTCGTTGGTCGACATGCAGCCGTCGGAGTCGATCCGGTCGAACGTCGCGGCGGTGGCGGCGCCGAGCGCGCGGCGGAGCTCGCCGGCGCGGACCACGGCATCCGTGGTCACGACGACGAGCATCGTCGCGAGGGCGGGAGCGAGCATGCCGGCCCCTTTCGCCATTCCCCCCACCGACCAGCCGTCGCGGACTCCGACCGCCACCTTGGGGACGGTGTCGGTCGTCATGATCGCCTCGGCGGCGGCGGCCCCCCCACCCGGCGTCAGGGTCGCAGCGGCGGCCGTCAACCCGGGCAGGAGGAGGTCCATCGCGAGGCGCTCGCCGATGAGCCCGGTCGAGCACACGACCACGTCACCCGCCGACGCACCGAGGACCTCGGCCACGTGTTCCGCGGTGCGATGGGTGTCCTGGAAGCCCGGGGCTCCGGTGCAGGCGTTGGCACCGCCGCTGTTGAGGACCACGGCATCCGCGCGGCCGTCCAGCACGACGGTGCGCGACCACGTGACCGGAGCCGCCTCGACCCGGTTGCTCGTGAAGACTGCGGCGGCGTGGTGGTCGGGTCCGTCGTTGACGACGAGCGCGACGTCGGGTCGTCCGGAGACCTTGAGACCGGCGGTGACGCCCGCGGCCCGGAACCCTCGCGGGGCGGTCACGGACATCAGCTGCTCCCGCCCGTGAGAGAGGCAGGGGTGATGACGAGTCCGGCCCGGCGCCATGCCTCGGCAGCCTCGCGGATGCGTTCGGCCGGCACGAGCACCCAGTCGGTGTCGAAGGTGGAGTAGCCGAGCACCGAGATGCCGGCCGCGGCGATCGGCTGGAGGATCTCGACGAAGACCCCGACGGCGCCGAACGCCAGGGGCCCGGCGACCTCGACCACCGTGAACGGGCCTTCGGCGGTCGCCCCGGGTGGCACCACTGAGGAGGGGCACACGACCGAGGTCTCGTCGGGGGTGCGGGTGAGCGAGGCGAACGGCCCGGTCGCCCACGGGAACGACGGTTCCTCGCCCCCCGGCAGGCGGACGATCGAGACGTCCTCCGGGTGCTCCAGGAGGTGGCGCGGCATCCGGCTCACGGCGCCACCCCCGCAACGGGGAGCCCGGTCATCTCGGGCAGCCCCAGTGCGAGGTTGAGGCACTGGACGGCCGCGCCGGCGGTCCCCTTCGTGAGGTTGTCGAGCGCCGCGACGACGACGACACGTCCCACGCGCTCGTCGAGCACCACCTGGAGGTGGACGCTGTTGCTGCCGAGCACGCTGCCGGTGCTCGGCCACCGGCCCTCCGGGAGGAGGTGGACGAACGGCTCGTCGGCGTAGGCCGTCGCCCAGGCGGTGCGTACCTCGGCCGCGGACGCCCCCGCCCGCACCTTGGCCGTGCACGTGGCGAGGATGCCGCGCGGCATCGGCGCGAGCGTCGGCGTGAAGGAGAGGGTCACTTGCCCGGCCCCGGCGGCCGTGAGGTTCTGCTCGATCTCGGGGGTGTGCCGGTGGGTCCCGCCCACGCCGTAGGGCGACATGGCACCCATGACCTCGGCGCCGAGCAGATGCGGCTTGGGCGACTTCCCGGCGCCAGAGGTGCCCGACGCCGCGACGACGGTGATGTCGTCCGGCTCCAGGACGCCACCGACCAGCCCCGCTGCGAGGGCCAGGGAGACCGCCGTGGGATAGCAGCCCGGCACGGCGATGCACCGCTGACCCTCGAGTGCGGCGCGCTGTGGGCCGGAGGCCGTGGGCAGCTCCGGCAGGCCGTAGGGCCACGACCCGGCATACGGGGTGTCGTAGAACGTGGTCCAGGCAGTGCGCTCGGTGAGCCGGAAGTCCGCGCCACAGTCGACGACGACGACCTCGTCGCCGAGCCGAGCCGCGAGCGTCGCGGAGTGGCCGTGCGGAAGGGCGAGGACCACGGCGTCATGACCGCCGAGGGCCTCGGCGTCGGTCTCCACGAGCACCCGGTCGGCCAGTGGGGTGAGGTGGGGGTGGATCGATCCGAGCGGCTGGCCGGCATTCGAGGAGGCGGTGAGCACACCCACGTCGAGGTCGGGGTGCTGGAGCAGGAGACGCACGACCTCCCCTCCGGCATACCCGCTCGCCCCGGCGACCGCCACGCGCATCATGTGCATGACTATACCGAACCCAGTGACTCTATTCACCCCGACACCGCCCCGGGCTCCCCGACCTCGTCTGTCACCGTGTCGCGAACACGCCTGTGGAACGGCCTGTCGGCCACCGCCTGACAGACGAAGTCGGGGAGGCGGGGAGGGTCAGGTGAGGGGGTCGTCGTCCCCGAGGGCGAGGACGAGGGTCCGCTCCTCCTGGCCGAGGCCGGCCTGCGCCCGCGCGCGGAGCGAGGCAACCGTGTCGGCACCGGCTCGGACGAACCGGCCGGACCACGCGTCGAGCTCACCGGACACGAGGGCGAGGACCAGCTCGGTGACGTCATCCGGGTCGGTCCACTCGGTGCGCGAGGCGTGGGCGTCCATGGACCGCGTCATGTCGGTCCGCACCACGCCCGGCATGAGGTCGAAGGCACGGATGCCGTGCGCCCATCCTGCGAGGTGGGTCGAGCCGGTGAGCCGGGCGAGCGCGGTCTTGCTGACGGTGTAGGCGGTGGCGTCCGACGCCGCCCGCCGGGCGACGCCGCTGTTGACGTTGACCACCCGCCCCGCACCGGCGACCACCATGTGCGGGGCGACGAGCCACGTCATGAGGTAGGCGCCGAGGACATTGACCTCCTGCACGTGCCACCACTCCTCGGGGTCCGAGGCGAAGAGGTCGACCTCGGCGTCGGTGACTCCGGCGTTGTTGACGAGGACGTCGATCCGGCCGTGCCGCTCGAGGATCTCGTCGACCCACGCGGTGAGGGCGGCGCGGTCGGTGACCGGCGCGACGGCCGTCGACCCGCGCTCCACGGCATAGCCCGCGTCCTCGAGGGCGTTGGCGACGTACCGGCCGATGCCTCGGGATGCACCCGTGACGACCGCGACGAGGTGTCCCCCTCTTCCCTCCGCCGCCGCGGGCTCGGGCACGACCTCCCCCTCGTCGTCGAGGGGCGCGTCGAGGGGCGTGCTCACGCCCGCTGCACCGCACCCACGGCCTCCGCTGCGGCGCGCATCGCGGAGTCCCGCAACGCACTCACCTCGTCGGTCGTCAGGGTGCGGTCCTCGGCGCGGAAGGTCAGCCGGTACGCGAGCGACTTGCGTCCCTCCCCCACCTGATCGCCCCGGTAGACGTCGAACAGGGTCAGCGACTCGAGCTGTGGGCCCGCGCCACCACCCAGGGCGGCGGCGACGTCGGCGGCAGGGACGCCGTCGTCGACGACCACCGCGAGGTCGGTGTGGGCGACCGGGTACGTCGAGAGCGGTCGGGCCTGCACCGGCGTTCCGGTGGCCGCCACGAGGACGTCGACGTCGAGCTCGGCCGCCACGGTGCGGGCAGGGAGCCCGAGCGCCCCGACGACCTTGGGGTGCAGCTCGCCGGCGTGGCCCACGACCGTGCCGTCCGCCAGCGTGACCACGGCACAGCGCCCCGGGTGGAACGGGGCGCGCGAGTGGTTGCGCAAGAGCAGCTCCAGCCCGAGCGCACGGCCGAGCTCGACCGCCCAGGCTACGGCGTCGGACGCCTCGACCCGCTGGGCGTCACCCCACGGGCCGGCCGGCACCGCGTCACCGGCAGCCGCCAGCGCGACGTGACGCGGCTGCACGGGTACACCGTCCAGGATCGAGGCCAGCACGTCATCCGCCGGTCGCCCCTCGACCCCCGGGATCGGTACGGGCGGCTGGTCGGGGCGCCCCACGGTGACGAGCCCGATCTCGTAGAGCGCGAGGTCGCGCGCCCCCCGGGCGACGTTGCGGCGCAGAGTGTCGAGGAGGGTGTCGAGGACCGACGTCCGCATGAGCGGTGCCTCGTCCTGGAGCGGGTTGGCAAGGCGCACGGTGTTCCGGCGCGGGTCGTCGACGGCGTACCCGAGCCGGTCGAAGAGCTCGTCGCCGACGAAGGGGTACGACAGCACCTCGACCAGGCCCTGCTGCGCGAGCGTCTGCGCGACGAGGCGGCGCACTCGCTGGCCGTGGGTGAGCCCGCGCCCGCCGACCGCTCGCGGCAGCACCGAGGGGATCTCGGCGTACCCCCGGACACGCGCCACCTCCTCGACGAGGTCCGGCCCGTCGACGAGGTCGGGGCGCCAGGTGGGCGGCCGCACGTCGACGACCTGGCCCTCCCGGTCGACCACCTCGCACCCCACCGCCCGGAGGGTCGCGACGACCTCCCCGCGGGGGTACTCGAGCCCCACGTATGCCGTGGGCAGCCCGACGTCGAACGCGATGGCGTCACGGCGGGCCACCTCTCCGACGTCCGTCACGCCGTCGTCGAGGGTGCCCCCGCCGTAGCGGACGAGGAGGTCGCAGGCGAGCTGCGCGGCACGGTCCGCGACCGCGGGGTCGACGCCTCTCTCGAAGCGCTTGGACGCCTCGCTGACGAGCCGGTGCCTGCGTGACGTGCGTGCCACGGTGACGGCGTCGAAGTGCGCCGCCTCCACGAGGACGTTCCTGGTCGTCGAGGACACCTCGGACGAGGCACCACCCATGACCCCCGCGAGCCCGAGCACGACGTCGCCGCCGTCGGTGATGAGGAGGTCCTCGCCGTCCAAGTGCCGCTCGACGCCGTCGAGCGTCGTCAGCCGCTCGCCGGCACGGGCTCGCCGGACCACGATCTCGCCCGAGAGGCTGTCGAGGTCGTAGGCGTGCAGCGGCTGCCCGAGCAGCATCATCACGTAGTTCGTGACGTCCACGGCGAGGCTGATGGGGCGCATCCCCACGTCGATGAGCCGGCGCCGCATCCACGACGGCGACGCAGAAGAGGCGTCGACGCCGCGCACGACCCGGGCGACGAACCGGTCACAGCCGGCGCGCCCGCGGATCGGCGCCTCGTCGGCGAGGCGCACGGCATAGCCGCTGTCGTTCCGTGCGGCGACCGGGATGCCGGCCGGGTCGTCGAACGGTGCACCCGTCGCGAGGGCGTACTCCCTGGCGATGCCACGCATGGACAAGCAGTAGCCCCGGTCGGGGGTGACGGTGACCTCGACGACCTCGTGGTCCAGACCGAGGAGCGCGATCGCGTCCTCCCCCGGGACCAGCGCGGCGAGGACGTCGGGCTCGTCGGCCAGCCGATGCTCCAGGACGATGATCCCGGTGTGGTCGTCCCCGAGTCCGAGCTCACGCTCGGAGCAGATCATGCCGGCCGACACGTGGCCGTACGTCCTGCGAGCGGTGACCTGGAAGGAGCCGTCCGGCGTCGGGAGGGTCCCGCCCGGCAGCACGACGACGACGTGGTCGCCGACGCCGAAGTTGTGGGCGCCGCACACGATGCCCTGCGGCTCTCCGGTGCCGTTGGCCTGACCGACGTCGACCGTGCACCAGTTGATCGTCCTGCCGTTCCTCTGTGGCTCGGGCTCCAGGGTGAGCACCCGGCCGATCACGAGAGGGCCGCCTACGCCGCCTCCGTGCACTCCCTCGTCCTCGAGGCCGACCCGGACGAGCGTCTCGGACACGTCCTTGCCGCGGACGTGCGAGTCGACGTGGGCCAGCTCGCGCAGCCACTCCACGGGCACGCGCATGTCAGATCTCCATCCCGAACTGGGTGCTGAAGCGGACGTCCCCTTCGACGATGTCGTGCATGTCGGCGACGCCGTGCCGCAGCATGAGCGAGCGCTCGATGCCGAGCCCGAACGCGAACCCCGTGTAGTGGTCGGGATCGATGCCGGAGGCCGTGAGCACGCGGCGGTTGACCATGCCGGAGCCGCCGACCTCGATCCACCCGGTGCCCCGGCAGGTGCGGCACGAGTCGTCGGTCCCCGAGCAGATCCAGCACTGGCAGTCGATCTCGGCGCTGGGCTCGGTGAACGGGAAGTACGAGGGGCGCAGCCTGGTCACCGTGCCGGCGCCGAACAGCATCGCCACGAAGACGTCGAGACTGCCCTTGAGGTGCGCCATCGTGATGCCCTCGTCCACCACCAGGCCTTCGAACTGGTGGAACACCGGGGTGTGGGTCGCGTCGAGCTCGTCCGTCCGGAACACCTTGCCGGGGCAGAGGACGTAGATCGGCGGCTCCCGGTCGAGCATCGTGCGCACCTGGACCGGTGAGGTGTGCGTGCGGAGCACCAGCCCCGACCTGTCCGCCGGCTCCACGAAGAAGGTGTCCTGCATCTGGCGGGCCGGGTGGTCGGGGCCCAGGTTGAGCGCGTCGAAGTTGAGCCATTCGCTCTCGAGCTCGGGACCCTCGGCGATCTCCCAGCCCAGGCCCACGAAGATGTCTTCCACCCGCTCGGTGACGAGGCTGATCGGGTGTCGTGCCCCGACCCGGCGGCGTGGGGGCACCACCGTCAGGTCGACCGCCTCCTCGGTGAGGATGCGCTCGTCCCGCTCGGCCTCCAGCTCGGCCTGCCGCGCGGCGAACGCCGCGGCGACCCGGCCACGAGCCTGGCCCACGCGCTTTCCGGCCTCCGCCTTCGCGCTCGGCGGCAGGGCGCCGATCTCACGGTTGGCGAGGGCGAGGGCGCTCCGGTCGCCCTGGTGCGCGCTGCGGGCCGCCCTGAGCTCGTCGAGCGTGCCAGCCGAGGATGCGGCCACGAGCGCCGCGGAGACGGCGTCGTCGACGGCCTGGGGGTCGAGCGCCGCGACCTCGACGGGGTCGTAGCTGGTGTTGGGACCGGACATGGCTTCCACTTCGACGGGGGCGGGGCGCGCCCGAGTCTAGGGTGGGGGCGCGCCGGAGGCGGACGTGGGTCGTGGCCCCCGGGCGGCGCGACGAGCGGCGTGGATGCCGTGTCGGAGCCGCGCTCAGCGCGCGCGGCCGACCGGGCCCGGGGGCTCGGTAAATCGGCGCGCTGCGCGTGTCACGGGGTCAGCCTAACGTCGCCGACGTGAGGGATCACCTCGGTATCACCTGTCCGTCACGGTGGCGCGGCGTGAGCCCCGGCTGCGTCCGCGTGCCGGGCGCGGTGACGGGCGCGCCGGCGAGCCCGGGCGGCGACCAGGCCCGCGACGGCGACGGCCAGGCCGAGGAGGGCGACCGTCACGAACCCGGCCGCAGCACCTCCTCGGTCGATCGCCACGCCGGCGATCGGTGCCCCGAGGGCACCCCCGGCGGTGAGGAAGGACCCGTGCCATCCCATCGCCTCACCGCGAGCCTGCGCCGGCACGATCCGGCTCGCCTGGTCGATCGTCGCGGTGATCGTCGGGGCGCAGAGGAGCCCGGCGACGAACCCGAGCAGGGCGAGGCTCCATGGGGAGGACGCCAGGGCCATCGGCAGCGTCACCACGGCGAGGCCCGCGAGGAGCCAGAACGCCGATATCGCCCGGTGGAGGGCCCCGTAGAGCAGTCCTCCGACGAGGGAGCCGAGGCCCCACAGCGCGAGCACCAGCCCGATCTGCGACATGGCGTCGAACTCGCGCATGGCGGCGACGAAGCCGATGTCCGACCCGGCGAGGACGAGGGTCGACGCTGTGGCGGCGAGGCAGACCGCGAGGAACGGCAACCTGAACCAGGACCGTCGCGAGACCCCCACGGTCCCGATCCCCGCCTCACCCGCACCGCGCAGTGGTGGGTCGACGACCCAGATGGCGATACCGCCGACGACGCCGAGCATCTGGGTCACGAACAGGACCCACGAGCTCGACCACTGGGCGGCCGCCCACACGGCGAGGGCAGGCGCCAGCATGAACGACAGCTCGAGGGCCGCCCCGTCGAGGGAGATCGCCGTGCGCCGATCGCTCTCGGGCACGGCCGCGATGACGGCCTGGCGGGTGATGGAGAAGGTGGGGATGACGAACAGCCCGGCAACGACCGCGAGCACGAGAAGCAGCCAGTAGTCGACGAAGGGGGCGACGCTCCAGCACACGGCGGCGACGACGATCGACGGCGCGACGACGCGACGCAGCCCGTACCGGTCCAGGAGCCGTCCTCGCCAGGGTCCGCTTCCCGCGATCGCGACGGTCGCGGCCCCGGTCAGCGCACCGGCCGCGGCATACGACCGACCGAGGGTCGTGACGACGTGAACGGTGAGCAGGACCCCGCTCGCGAAGATCGGCCCGCGCACGAGCGTCCCGAGGACGAGCGCCGTCCGCAGCGGCCGGCTCGCCAGGGCGCGCCGGTACGGCGCGAGCGAGACGGTGGGCACCGGGTCACTCTCTCAGCGACGCCGACGCCATGCCATCCGAAGGTGCGAGCCGATGTCGAGTCAGTCGACGTCGGGAAAGGTCGCCCGGACGAGGGCCCCACCACCGGGGGCGTCCTCGGCCCGGACCACTCCACCGTGAGCCTCGACGAGGCCGCGGACGAGGTAGAGGCCCAGGCCGGTGCCGTGCTTGGCACCGCCCTGCCAGAAGCGGGCGAACACGAGCTCGCGGTGCTGCTCGGCGATCCCGTTGCCGTCGTCGCTCACGAGGAGGTCGACCGCTGGGCGTCCGTCCTGGCTGGAGCGCCGAGTGGCGATCCTCACGGTTCCCTCGCCGTGACGCACCGCGTTCTCCACGAGGTTGGTGAGCACCTGCTCGAGGCGGTCCGGATCGGCCCACAGAGGGCCGACCTCGTCGGGGACGTCGACCACGAACGTCTCTCGTCGAGCGCCGCACGCCACCCGGCGCTCCACCTGCGCCTCGATCCGCGGCCGCACGTCGAGCGGCTGGGCGTGGACCGTCAGCCGGCCGGCGTCGATCCGTGAGGCGTCGAGGAGCTCGGTGATGAGGCGGGTGACCCGGTCGGCGTCGGCCTCGATCGTCTCGAGCATCAGCCGCTTCTGGTCGTCGGTGAACCTGTCCCAGTTCCGCAGCAGGGTCGACGAGAAGCCCTTGACACCGGTGAGCGGGGAGCGGAGCTCATGGGCCACGGTGGTCAGGAGCGCTGCGTTCTCCTTCTCGGCACGTCGCCGGCCGCCGGCCGAGCGCAGCCCGAGGACCACGGCCTGGACCCGCTGTCCTCGTGCCCTGCGGATGTACTTCGCGGAGACGAGCAGCTCACGACCGGACGGGAGGACGAGGAGCCGCTCCCGGTGCCCGGTCCGGATCGCCAGGCCACCCCACGGGTCGGTGCACTCCCACCACGAGCGGCCCTCGAGGTCCTGGAGGGGCAGCGCCTTCCGGATGTCCCGGCCGATGACGTCCCCTCGTGAGAGACCCGTCACCCGCTCCGCGCGCGTGTTCATGAAGCGCACCGTCGCGTCTCGCCCGATCCCCGCGACCAGGCCGTCGGGGATGAACTCGAGACCGTTGGTCACGAGGTCGTCCGGCACCCGGAACGGCTCAGGCATGGCGGGCACGCTACCCGTAGGTCGGGCCGCCCGAGCGGGCTTCCGCAGATGCATAGAGGCACACGGTTGCCGCCATCGCCAGGTTGAGCGACTCGGCCCGACCGTGGATCGGCACTCGGACGACGTCGTCGCAGGCGGCCAGCACGTCCCCGGTCAGTCCCCAGGCCTCGTTGCCCATGACCCAGCAGTGGGGGGAGCGCAGGTCGGCGTCGGGGAGGAGCGTCGTTCCTGCGCCGTCCGCGGCATACGTCCGGATGCCGTGCGCGCTCAGGTGACGCAGGGTCGCCCGGATCTCGAGGCCCGTGACGACGGGGAGGTGGAACAGCGACCCCGCAGTCGACCGGACGACCTTGGGAGCGTGGACGTCGACGGAGGCCCCGCTCACGAGAACGGCGTCGGCCCCGGCCGCGTCCGCTGCACGGATGACGGTGCCCGCGTTGCCCGGGTCGCGGACGTGGGTGAGGAGCACGAGCAGGCGCGGACAGCGGGTGATGACCTCCTCGAGGGTCGCCCCGGCCACGTCGACCACGGCCAGGACACCTTGTGGTGCATCCGTCCCGGACATGGCGGCGAGCACCTCGGGCGCCACCTCGTGGATCCACAGGCCGGCCTCGCGAGCCGGTGCCAGGATGTCGGCGGTGTAGCGCTCGGCCGCCTCGGGCGTGGCGTAGACGTCGCGGACCGACGCGCCGGCATACCGGACTGCCTCGCGCACGCCCTGCGGGCCTTCGACGACGAAGCGGCCGGTGCGTTCACGCACCGGCCGCTTCGAGAGCGCTCGGACCGCCCGGACCCGGTCGGCCCGGGGGTTGGTCAGCACGCGCAGGCTCAGGCAGAGACCTGAACGGCGGGCGCGGCGGGCTGGTTGGCCTTGGCGATCTCGACGAGCGCACCGAAGGCGGCCTCGTCGTGAACGGCCAGCTCGGCGAGCATCCTGCGGTCGACCTCGATCTCCGCCGCCTTCAGGCCCTGGATGAACCGGTTGTAGGTCATGCCGTTCGCCCGTGCCGCGGCGTTGATCCGCTGGATCCAGAGGCGACGGAAGTCACCCTTGCGAGCCCGGCGGTCGCGGTAGGCGTAGCCGAGGCTGTGCTGGACCTGCTCCTTGGCCTTGCGGTACAGGCGGGACCGCTGACCGCGGTAGCCGCTCGCCCGCTCGAGGACGACCCGGCGCTTCTTCTGGGCGTTGACCGCCCGCTTCACGCGTGCCACGTGAGTACTCCTTGCTGTCTGGCGAGAACGTGGGGGGTGGATCGGCTCACATGCCGAGGAGCTTCTTGACCTTCGCGAGGTCACCCTTCGAGACGAGGACGTCCCTGCTGAGGGCGCGCGCCTTCTGCGGGGTCTTCTCGTGGAACTTGTGGACGTGGCCGGCCTGCTCGCGCATGACCTTTCCGGACCCGGTGACCCGGAAGCGCTTCTTCGCGCCGCTGTGCGTCTTGTTCTTCGGCATGGTGCCGGTCTCCTTGCGTTTCGGTGGTGCTGGCGTGCAGGTGGGCGTCGGTCAGGAGGTCGTCTCGGCGTCGGCCGGTGCCGCAGCGGCGCGGCGCGACCGTGCCACCGGGACCGGGGCCACCGCTGCCACGGCGTCGTCGGCCTCGGCCACCTCGACCGCGTCGGCGGCGTCGTCGACCGTGACCTCCTCGGCGGGTGCCGACAGGCTCGACTCGTCGCGACGGCGACGCTGCTCCGCCATCGCCTGGGCCTTCTTCTTCGTCGGAGCGAGCACCATCACCATGTTGCGGCCGTCCTGCTTGGGCGAGGACTCGACGGTGCCCAGCTCGAGCACGTCCTCCGCGAGGCGCTGCAGGAGCCGGAACTCCTTGATGACCGTGTTGACCTGGTTCTTGCGTGCTTCGCGTGCCTTCATGGCGGCTTCGTACTTGTACTTGCCGAAGTCCATGAGCTTGGCGACCGGTGGCTTCGCCATCGGTGCCACCTCGACGAGGTCGAGGTCCGCCTCGGCGGCGAGGCGCAGGGCGTCCTCGACGCGGACGATCCCGACCTGCTCCCCGTTCGGGCCGACCAACCGCACTTCGGGAACCCGGATGCGGTCGTTGATGCGTGGTTCGCTGATGTGCTTCTCCTTCGTCACGACGTCGTGTCTTCGGCCGGCGACGACGAGAAAGGCTCCTCGTGTCGCGTGCACGAGGAGCCTCGATCCGTCCGAGCCGGACCGCCACGGGATGCGTCGCCACGCCCTCCAGGGCGGAGCGCGACGTCGCGTCGCGGACCTGTTCGGGACCCGGCGACCTGCTGGTCGACGCGGGTGGAAGCGGGGCTTCTCTTGCACACCGCCGTGAACGGGCGGTCGGTCAACGCACAAGGCTACCAGCGGACGGTGCATGCGCCGAAATCGCTCCGGCGCCGAGAAGTGTCAGCGGATGCGGAACGCCAGCCCGTCGACGCGAGCCCGGAGCTCACCGTCGCTCGCGAGCCGCTCCCCCACGCGCGTGGCGACGGCGCGCACCTCCTCGGGGCGGAGGCCCGGCCGCAGGTCGAGGACGACCCCGAGCACGCCCTGGCCAGTCGGTCTGCCGTCCTCCAGCTCGTATGCCGTGACGTGGTCCTCGTCACGCACCGCCGCCGCCACGCTGCGATCGACGAAGGGGTCGCTGACCGCCGGCTCCCAGGGCCGCTCCTGGGCGAGCGCCCAGACCATGGAGGGCCGCAGGACCCGGGTGGCGGGACCCGCGACGTCGACGACGATGACGTCGCACCGCTCGGTCACCGCCGCCTGGGCGGCCCGGGAAGGCGTTACGGGGACCGGGCGCGCGTCGGGATCCCACGACGCCAGGGTCTCGGTTCCCGTGAAGACGGGCAACGCACGCTGCCCGTCCGGGGCGACGAGGGTCACGGCTGCCATGTCGACCTGCGTCTCCACGGCCAGCCGAGCCGAGGAGTCCACCTCCACCGGCTCCGCCACCACGGGGACGATGAGTCGGGCGGCCTCGAGGGCCCGCATGAGGCCGAGGTCGTCGCCCGGCCGGGCCAGTGCGGCGACCAGGGCCGAGTCCGCCGCTCCGGTGTCGGTCTCGAACCCGCTGGTCGAGAGCTCGCGGCCGGCCCACGGCATCGCCGCGGAGTCCTTGGCACCGGTCGCCGAGGGGTCGCTGCCGGACGCCGAGCCGGTCACGGGCGGCCGGCCACGTCGAGGGCGTCGGTCAGCGTGAACGCACCGCGGTAGAGCGCGGAGCCGATGATCGCTCCTTCCACCCCGTCCACCACGAGCCCCCGGAGTGCGACGACGTCGGCGAGGGTGGACACCCCGCCCGACGCCACGACCGGGCGGTCCGTGCGCGCGCACACCTCGCTCAGCAGCCGAAGGTTGGGACCCTGCAACATGCCGTCCTTGGCCACGTCGGTGACGACGTACCGGGCGCAGCCCTCGGCGTCGAGGCGAGCCAGGGTCTCCCACAGGTCTCCGCCGTCGCGGGTCCAGCCCCGGGCCGCGAGGGTGGTGCCGCGCACATCCAGGCCAACCGCCACCCGGTCGCCGTGCTCGGCGATGGCCATGGCCGTCCACTCGGGATCCTCGAGGGCAGCGGTGCCGAGGTTGACCCGGCGGCACCCCGTCGCCAGCGCTCGCTCCAGGGACTCGCGGTCGCGGATCCCGCCACTCATCTCGACCTTGATGTCGAGGTGACCGACGATGGTCCGCAGCAGCTCGGCGTTGGAGCCGCGCCCGAAGGCCGCGTCGAGGTCGACGAGGTGGAGCCACTCAGCGCCCTGCTCCTGCCACGCGAGGGCGGCCTCGACCGGGTCGCCGAACTCGCCGCCGCTGCCGGCAACGCCTTGGACGAGCTGGACTGCGCGACCGTCCACGACGTCGACCGCCGGCAGGAGCTCGAGTCGGGGCTGGTCGGTCACGAAGGCCCTCCGGTCGTGGTCGTCGACGTCGAGCGCCATCGTGCCGGACGCGGCGGGCGGCATCCTCGTCGCCCCCTCAGAGCGCCTTGACCCAGTTCTCGAGGAGCCTGAGTCCCGCATCGCCGGACTTCTCCGGGTGGAACTGCGTGGCGCACAACGGCCCGTTCTCGACCGCCGCGACGAAGCGCTCGCCGTGGCAGGCCCACGTCACCTGCGGCTCGACGGCAGCAAAGGGGCCGTCCCCGGTGGGGAGGTCCCAGGCGTGGGCGGCATACGAGTGGACGAAGTAGAAGCGCTCGTGGGCGATGCCCGCGAAGAGGACGGTGCCGACAGGAGGCTCGACGGTCGACCAGCCCATGTGGGGCACGACCGGAGCGGCGAGCCTCGACACGGTGCCGGGCCACTCCCCGACGCCCGCCACCGGCCTCTCACTCGGCTCCGAGGAGCCCTCGAACATCACCTGCATCCCGACGCACACGCCCAGCACGGGCCGTCCGCCGGCGAGGCGGGCGTCGATGAGACGCGGTCCGTCGGCGGCGATGAGGCCGGCCATGCACGCGTGGAAGTTGCCGACGCCCGGGACGAAGAGGCCGTCCGCGCTCAGCGCCGGCTCACGCTCGCTCGTCAGGGTGACCTCTGCGCCGACGTGCTCCAGGGCGCGCACCGCACTGCGCACGTTGCCGCTGCCGTAGTCGAGGACGACGACCGATGCGCTCATCGTCGTCCGCCGCCCTCGTGGCCCGCTCGCCCCTGCTCCGTCAGGTCGGCGCGGTGGGCCGCCTCTTCGGCCATGAGCCGGTCGAACGCCAGCACCCCCCGCACGGACGGCTCCACGTCAGCGGCCCCCTCCGACTCGCCGCCGACGAGCATCGCCCGGCCGGGAAGGCCCAACAGCCCGAGGACGGTGACGAGCAGGTCGACGGGTGAGCCGAGACCCGAGCGGAGGACGTCCGCGAGCGCCTCCTCGCGCACCGTGCCCTCGGCCCCGGCGGCCCGGAGCAGCATCGGCAACGACAGGCCGGCCAGCTGCGGGGTCTCGACGACGCCACGCCGGGGCTCCCACACGAGCCAGTGCATGCTCGAGCGGATGCCGGCCGGCTGGACCGTGATCGCAGCCCGCCCACGGACGTCGAAGAGGCCCACGGCCGGCCTCGCCCGCCACGGCGCCGGCCGGGCCGCGAGCAGCTCCAGGGCGACGTCGTACGGAGCGGCGCTGCGGGCCCGATCCTCGGCCAGGCAGATTCCCGTCCACCGGCCGAGTGGGGCGACGGTGACGGGGACCAGCCCCCGCCGCACCCACCGGGTGACTGCGGCGGGCGACCGGCGCACGAGCACGAGGCCGTGCCCGGCGCCGGACCGCAGGTCGGCAGCCACGGGCTAGAGCGCGCCCTTGGCGCTGGGGATCCCCTCGACCCGGGGGTCCCGGGCGACGGCGGCGCGCAACGCACGGGCGAGCGCCTTGAACTGCGCCTCGACGACGTGGTGGGGGTCGCGACCCGAGAGCACCCGCACGTGCAGCGCGACCTGCGCGTGGACGGCGAAGGACTCCAGGACGTGCCGGGTCAGCGAGCCGAGGTAGTGCCCGCCGATGAGGACGTACTGCTGGCCCTCCGGCTCCCCCTCGTGGACGACATAGGGACGTCCGGCGACGTCGACGACGGCCTGCACGAGTGCTTCGTCGAGCGGGACGGTGGCGTCGCCGAAGCGCGAGATCCCGCTCTTGTCACCGAGCGCCTGCCGGACGGCCTGGCCCAGCACGATCGCCACGTCCTCCACCGTGTGGTGGGCGTCGACGTGGGTGTCCCCCTCGGCCGTGACGGTGATGTCGATGAGTGAGTGCTTGGCGAGCGAGAGCAGCATGTGGTCGTAGAACGGCACCCCTGTGGTGACCTCTCCACGCCCGGTGCCGTCGAGGTCGACGGTCACCTCGACGATGCTCTCGGTCGTGCCCCTGCGCACGGTGGCCATGCGGGGGGCGGGGGCGCTGCTCACGCGGGTGCTCCTGTGCGGTGGGTGGGGGCGAGGTCGGCGACCGCCTCGAGGAACCGGCTGGTCTCGTGCGGAGTCCCGGCCGTGACTCGAAGATAGTGCGGGATGCCGACGTCGCGGACGAGGACACCCCTGGCGAGCAGCGCGTCCCACGCGGCGCGGGCGTCTGCAAGACCGCCGAAGAGCACGAAGTTGGCGTCGCTGGGCACGGGGTCGAGACCCTGTTCGCAGAGGCCGGTGACGATCCGGTCCCGTTGGCCCTTGATGACGGCGACCGCCTCGAGCATGAGGTCTGCGTGCGCCAGGGCCGCTCTCGCGATCGCCTGGGTCTGGGTCGACAGGTGGTAGGGCATCCGGACGAGGCGCAGCGCGTCGACGAGCGCCGGGGCGGCCGCCAGGTACCCGAGCCGGCCGCCGGCGAGCGCGAACGCCTTGCTCATGGTCCTGGTCACGACGAGGCGCGGCCGGGCCTGGAGCAGGGTCAGCGCGCTCGGCGTACCCGGCCGGGCGAACTCCGCATACGCCTCGTCGACGACGACGAGCGCACCGTCGGCCGTGTCGTAGACGGCCTCGACGACCTCGAGGTCGAGAGCGGTGCCCGTGGGGTTGTTCGGGGAGCAGAGGAAGACGACGGCGGGGCGGTGGCGGCGGACCTGGGCCACGGCGGATGCCGCGTCGAGGTCGAACGGTCCCCCGCCCTCGACCCCGCGCAGCCCGTCGACCCAGGCCGTGCCGGTGGTCGTCGTGATGATCGGGTGCATCGAGTAGGCGGGGGTGAACCCGAGGGCGGCGCGACCGGGTCCGCCGAACGCCTGGAGCAGATGCAGGAGCACCTCGTTGGAGCCGTTCCCCGCCCACACCTGGTCCGGTGACACCGCGGTTCCGCTGCGGCACAGGTAGGTCGCGAGTGCCTCGCGGAGGGCGGTGAACTCCCGGTCCGGGTAGCGGTTGAGGCCCGCCGCGACGTCCGCCACCGCGGAGGTCATCGCGGCGACGACGAGCGGCGGCACGGCATACGAGTTCTCGTTGGTGTTGAGTGCGACGGGAACCTCGAGCTGGGGGGCGCCGTAGGGTGTGCGGCCCCGCAGGTCGGGACGCAGCAACGCCTCGATGACCGAGCGGGAGTCCATGGTCGGGAAGTCTAGGTGGGGGGGTCGTCGAGCCCCGGGTGCCGGGCCAGCACCGCCTCGCCGTGGGCCGGCAGGTCCTCGGCGCGTGCGAGGGTGACCACCTGGCCACCCACCTCACGGAGGGCATCCGCGGAGTACGTCACGACGTGGATGCCGCGCAGGAACGACTGCACGGACAGTCCACTCGAGTGGCAGGCACACCCTCCGGTCGGCAGCACGTGGTTCGACCCTGCGCAGTAGTCGCCGAGGCTGACCGGGGACCAGGCTCCGACGAAGACGGCCCCGGCGTTGCGCACCCGTGCCGCCACGGCGGCGGCGTCGCGGGTCTGGATCTCCAGGTGCTCCGCGGCGTAGGCGTTGACGAGGTCCAGGCCGGCGTCCACGTCGTCGACGAGGACGATGGCCGACTGTCTGCCTGCGAGCGCCGTCGCCACGCGCTCCGAGTGCTTGGTCGACGAGCCCCGTCGCACGAGCGCGACCTCGACGGCCTCCGCCAGCTCCGCCGAGTCGGTGACGAGGACCGCGGCGGCCAGCGGGTCGTGCTCCGCCTGGGAGACGAGGTCGGAGGCGACGTGCTCGGCATCCGCGGAGTCGTCGGCGAGCACGGCGATCTCCGTCGGGCCGGCCTCGGCGTCGATGCCGATGACACCCTTGAGCAACCGCTTGGCGGCGGCGACGTAGACGTTGCCCGGGCCGGTCACGAGGCTCACCGGCTCACAGACGTCGTCCCCGTCCTCGAGGCCGTATGCGAAGGCGGCGACCGCTTGGGCACCGCCCATCGCCCACACCTCCTCGACGCCGAGAAGGGCACAGGCCGCGAGGATCGACGGGTGCGGCCACCCGCCGTGGTCCGCCTGCGGCGGGCTCGCGACGGCCAGGCTCGGAACACCGGCGAGCTGCGCGGGGACGACGTTCATGACGACGCTGCTCGGATACACCGCCAGGCCCCCCGGCACGTAGAGGCCCACGCGGTCGACGGGCACCCAGCGCTCGGTCACGATGCCGCCGTCGGTCACCGTGGTCGTCCTGTCGGTGCGCCGCTGGTCGGCGTGGACCAGGCGGGCGCGGCGGATGGACTCCTCCAGTGCCGCGCGCACGGCCGGGTCGAGCGTCGCCAGCGCGGTATCGATGACCTCCGTCGGGACCCGCAGCCGCGGCGGTGCCGTGCCGTCGAAGCGCTCCGCCGCGGCGTACACCGCGGTGGCACCGCGCTCCCGGACGTCCTCGACGATCGGGCGCACGGCATCCAACGCCGCCTCGACGTCGAACTCGGCGCGCGGCAGCACGGCGCGGAGTGCGCGAAGCGTCAGGTGCCGACC
>JAQSWG010000066.1 GCA_029266735.1 Ornithinibacter sp. | reverse complement strand
CCAAGACGGATCGACTCGATGCGGTCTGGTTGTGCAAGGTGGCCGAGCGGCAGATGCTGCGGCCAAGCTTCGTGCCACCGGAGCCGATCCGGGTGCTGCGGGATCTGACCCGGTACCGGGTCGACCTGATCGGCGCACGGACCGCGGAGAAGCAGCGCGTCGAGAAGCTGTTCGAAGACGCCCAGATCAAGGTCTCGGTCGTGGCTTCGGACATCTTCGGGGTCTCCGGCCGGGCGATGATGACAGCGCTGATCGCCGGCGAACGCGACCCCGAGACTCTGGCCGATATGGCCCGCGGTCGGATGCGCAAGAAGACCACCCAGCTGCGGGAGGCGTTCATCGGCCGGTTCAACGACCACCACGCGTTCCTGCTGACAAAGATGCTCGCCCGCATCGACCAGCTGAGCGCCGACATCGCCGACGTGGAGGAGCGCACCAGCGCCCAGATCGTCCCTTTCGCTGACGCGGTCGCCAGCCTCGATCAGATCCCCGGGATCGGCGTCACCGCCGCACAGGCGATCATCGCCGAGATCGGACTGGACATGACTCGCTTCCCGACCCCCGCGCACCTGTGCTCGTGGGCCAAGTTCGCGCCAGGGATCAAGGAGTCCGCCGGGCGCACGAAGGGCAACGGTGACACCGGACACGGCAACCACTACCTAGCCCGAGTCCTGGGCGAGGCCGCCGTCTCGGCCGCCCGCACCGACACCTTCCTCGGCGAGCGCTACCGGCGAATCGCCCGAAGGCGCGGAAAGAAGCGAGCAGCCGTCGCCGTCGGCCGGTCCATCCTGGTCATCATCTGGCACCTACTCAACGAAGAGAACGCCCAGTTCCACGACCTCGGCCCGGACTACTACGACTCCCGCGTCAACCTCAACCGCAAGATGCGCAACCACGTCCGCGAGCTCCAACACCTCGGCTACCGAGTCACCCTCGAACCCGCCGCCTGAACACCACCCGCCGCCACCCCGGCCCGCGGCAACTCACGCGTACCAGCACGCGGTCACCTTCATTTTCGGACTAGGGGTGCCGATGTGACGCACTGTGGACTGCGCTCATTCACGCGGAGCGCTGCTGCGAGGTCCCCGTTGCGACTCAGTGTGTGGATGGCGACCCCGGTGCCGATGTCGGTTGTCGCGACGGAAGGTCTGCACGATCCAGTCCGTCTCGCAGGGTGGGCTGGGGTCCGATAACGCGACCACCGAGACCGAGGGACTCTTCACGTGCCGGTTGGTGCCGCATCGGTGCCGATGTCGGGTGATGGCCGGGGCTACTGTCGCTCACTGGCCGTCGACAAGCGTGGACGCCCGCTGGGCCGACGGGCCCTTCTTTGGTCGTTGACCGGGAGGGCGTCGACGTGCCGGAGGAAGACGATGAGCGCCGCCGCACTTCCACACCCAATCAGTGCCCAAAGGGCGTTCAGGGGCCCGTCACCGGAACTGTCGTTCATCACTGCGAAGAGGTTCCCGGCCAGCAGCCCAAGACCCACCATCACACCTTTGAGGAGCATGATCGGCGCGGCCACGTACCCCCAGGCCCTGCCCTGCCGAAGCCAGAGTCCGGCCACGATCATCAGCGGCACCACGAAGCCGAGGTCGAGGATGTAGACGGGGGACGTGGGATGGGCGGTGAGCTCAATGATCGCGGGCGTCTCCCCCGAGATCAGGGCCAGGCTCATCTGAAGTGTCTCCATGAGCCCGAGCCCGGCCGCCAAGACCCAGAGGAACCAGGTCGTGGTCCGGCGTGGCAGCCCTGCGTCGAACCTGCCGGCGACGTCGGACCAGGGGATCTGAACCAGGCCGACGACCAGGGTGAATGACGACAGCGAGAAGAGCAGCAGATGGATCGGGAACAGCTCGTTCCAGCGGTAGGCGAAGACGTAGGCGTACTGATACACGCAGTAGGCCACGCTGCCGAGCCAGAGCAGGTGACCGCGCATCGAGCCCCGCGTGGCAGCCCAGCACGACCCCACCAGCAGCGGGACCGCCAAGACCAGCGACACCAGGTCAGCACCGCGATAGGCGTTGCGAGCGAACTCGGTCTCCTGGTCGTAGGCGTCGAAGAACAAGCCGGCGACGGCGGCGAAGGTGAGGAGCAGTGCGATGACCACCGTCGTCACGACCATTCCTCTCCCCAGAAGGGGACGCGTGCGTGCAGTTGACATCGGTGCTTCACGGGTCAGTGTCATCATGGTGCTTCTCCTCTCACCCAAGTCGCCGCCTCCACGTCGGGACGCCACCGAAGACCCCACACCTTCACCGTGGCACTGGCGGTTGCGGGACGGTAGGGGCGAGGTCACGCCCCCGGTGTGAGATTGCAGTCACCGCTGACCGCCTTCGCCAGGAGGCGCTGGCACAGAGCACGTACAGCCTGTCGATCCAGGCGGGCGCAGTCGCTGATCGGCAGGGTCCCTCCCCGCCCCTCCAAGATTCTTGCCTGTTCGGTGCTGTGGAGCTGGTGCGGACCTGCGTGGAGGAGCGTCAGCCTTGCAGACGCCGCACCTCGACGAAGAGCTTGAGCAGCTCTACGACAGCTTCAGGGTCGGGTACCCGGTGCAGGGCAACGGTTTCACCGGTACCGACTTTGATGGTCAGGTCGCCCGACAGGGGGTGCAGCGCGGCGAATGCTCGCTCATCCGTCGCGTCGTCCCCGACATAGAGAGTGGCCTCCGACCTCGACGCTCGCGCCAACTCGCCCAGGGCGCTGCCTTTGTCCGCCGCAGACACCGAGAGTTCGACGACCTCCTTGCCGGGCGTGACATGCACTCCCGGATGCCGTCGGCCCGCCTCGCGCGCGGCCTTGGTGGCTGCCTTGGCCGCCGACGGCTCGACGTCTCGCGTATGCAGCACGACAGCCGCAGGCTTGTACTCCAGTCGCACCGCGGGGTAACGCGACCTGATCGCCGCAAGCTCATCGCGCAGGGTCTCCAGCAGGGCCGCCGCGGCCTCGTCGAGTAGGGAGGCGCCGACGGCCGACGCAAGGTCGGCCGGGTTTCCGCGGTTGGTCTGGGCGCCGTGGCTGCCGATCAGGGTGATGCCATCACCTGGACCGATGCCCGTCAACGCCTCCAAGGTCGCGAGGTCGCGCCCCGACGCCACCGCCGTGGTGACTCCGCCCAGGGCTGCCGCCTCGCGCAACGTCTCGAGACCACCGTGCAACGCCCTGGCTTGCAGGGGGTCGGTGACAAGCGGAGCGAGCGTGCCGTCGAAGTCGACAGCCACGAGGACCCGGGGCCGGGCCGCGAAGGCGGTGAGCGCGCTACGCAGTTCCTCGCCCACCTCGCTCAAGTGCCGATCCGCTCTGAAGCTGTGTCGGACGCCCGGAGGTTCGCCCGGTTGGCGCGTTCGACGCCGCGGAGCTCCCGTGTGCTGGCCCGGGTCAAGCGATGCGGTTTTGACGGCGCGGACGCCAGTGCCTCGAGGTAGTTGGAGGCCCACCGCTGCACATCGTGGTCAGCGACACGCTTGCGCATCGCCTTCATCCGGCGGCGACGCTCGTCCTCGGGGGTATTGATCGCTTGCATGATCGTCTGCTTGACGCCCTCGATGTCGTGCGGGTTGCAGATGAAGGCCTGGTGCAGCTCGTGCCAGGCACCCGTGAACTCGGACAGCACCAGGGCGCCACCGAGATCGTTGCGGCAGCTGACGTACTCCTTGGCGACCAGATTCATGCCATCACGCAGGGGCGTCACGAGCATGATGTCCGCGGCCACGAACATCGCAACCATCTCTTCACGGGGATAGAAGTGGCGCAGGTAGTGGATCGGAGTCGAGCCCAAGACCTCGAACTCGCCGTTGATCTGCCCCACCGTGCGCTCGACTTCGTCGCGGAGCACGCGGTAGGCGTCCACGCGCTCCCGACTCGGCATCGCAACCTGCATCAGCGTCACGCTGGGTGGGGCCAGCGACTTGTCCTGCAGGAGCTCTCCGTAGGCCTTGAGCCGGTGCCGGATGCCCTTGGTGTAGTCGAGCCGGTCGACGCCCAGCATGAGGATCTCCGGGTCACCCAAGGAGGCGCGGATGTCGGCGGCGCGGGAGAGGACCTTCGAGGTGCTGGCCAGCGCCGTCAGGCCGCGGAAGTCCACGGAGATCGGGATGGCGCTCACCCGCACCGTACGTGATGCCGGTTCGCCCCCAGCCGGGGTGAAGGCCACGGTGTCGCCCCTGGTCGACATTCCCAGCAACCGGCGGCAGGAACGCAGGAAGTTCCCGGCATCGGCGGTGCGCTGGAAGCCCAGGAAGTCCGCACCCAGCAGCCCCTCAACCAGCGCCCGTCGCCATGGCAGCTGGGCGAAGAGCTCGACCGGCGGGAAGGGGATGTGGTTGAACCATCCGATGCGCAGGTCGGGCCGGATCGCCCGCACCATCGCCGGCACCAGCTGCAGCTGGTAGTCGTGCACCCACACGGTGGCACCCGGCGCGGCCACCTCAGCGATGGCGTGGGCGAAGCGATGGTTGACCGTCCTGTAGGTGTTCCACCAGTGCCGGTGGAACGTCGCCTGCACGATCACGTCGTGGTAGATCGGCCACAGCGTGTCGTTGCTGAAGCCCTCGTAGTACTCCTCGACCTCAACGGAGGTCAGGCTCACCGGATGCATGAAGAGGTTGCCCTGGTAGAACGGCGCAGGCGCAAGCCCGGGCTCGCCGGCCCAGCCAACCCACGCCGCACCCCGGTCCGCCATCGCCCCCTCCATCGCTGACACCAGACCCCCCGGACTGCGCTGCCAGGTGCCCTCACCATGAGCGTCGACGACGACGTCGACCGGGAGGCGGTTCGCGGCAACCACCAAGTCGAAAGTCGGTCCAGCAACGGTCACCACACGTGATCCCCTGTCTCGCGGACGTGATGCCAGCCTACCCAAGGGCTCCTTGTGACACCCGAGTCGCGTCGCCAGCCTTGGAGGGCGGTGAGCTGGTCCATCGAACATGAGCCGGCACCTCGCCTCTTGCTCCTCGGAATCGTCGTGGTCTGGGTCCTTGTGGTTCACCCTGTTCACGGAAGTGGGTGGCAACGCCGTCGGGCACGGTGGTGCCACGCGCTAACGGGCGGCTTTGAGGCACGCAGGCTCCCGCGACGCAACGGTTGGGACACGGAGGCGTGCGGACCCTTGGCAGGCCGTCGTGGTGCCCCCACACTCAGGGTCGTGCGGACGGTGCACGGACCGAGGCTGCGCAGCGTGGCGCTGGCGGCCGGGGTCCTCGTGTGCACGGCCCTCGGGTGCACGTCGACGACGTCCCCCGACCCCGAGCCGTCCTCGCGGCAGCCGACGGCGCCGCCGCCTGCGAGCCAGGCCGGGCTGATCGCGTTCGTCTCCGATCGCGAGGGCGTCGACGCGCTCTACCTCATGGATGCGGACGGCTCAGGTGTGCGGCGGCTGACGGAGGAGCTGCCTGCGGTGTCGCACCCGGCCTGGTCAGCGGACGGTCGGCGGCTCGCCTTCAACGCTGGGTCGTCGAGAGCGAGCGACATCTACCTGATCTCCGCGGACGGGTCAGGACTGGCGCAGATCACTCGCGACGCGGCCGCGAACTTCTACCCTAGCTGGTCGCCGGACGGACGTCGCCTCGCGTTCAGCTCGAACCGGGACGGCGACTGGGACATCTTCGTCATGGACGTCGATGGGTCGAACGTCCGCCAGCTGGTGAACTCCCCCGGGCTGGACGACAAGCCGCAGTGGTCGCCGGACGGCTCGCGGATCGGCTTCGCGACCACGCGCAGCGGCTTCCCCGAGCTCCGCGCGGTCGACCCGGACACAGGCGTCGAGGAGCCGCTCCTGCCGCAGCCGGTGCGGGGCATCAACCCGGCCTGGACCGTCGACGGGTCGCGGCTGGCGTACAACGTCGTGACGTCCGCCGGCTTCGACATCGCCGTCGTCGCCGCGGACGGGACCGGTCACCGGTCGGTCGTCGCCGAGTCGGCGTCGGAGGAACGGCCACGGTGGTCGCCGGACGGCCGGTCGTTGGCGTACTACTCGGACGCGGACGGGTCGTGGGACGTCTACGTCGTGGATGTCGCCACCGGCCACAGCCGGGCCCTGACGCAGGCGCCCGGTTTCGACGGGCAGCCGGCGTGGCAACCCGTCGCTGCCGCGGTCAACCGCTCTGGATGACAGCCGTGACCGCTTGTTCCCCGAGGCGCGGCTCACGCTCGCTCCATCCCATGACGCGGTTGTCCGCTGACGACCGGGGCGTACCTGCGGCACCGGCGGACAACCGCGTCCGCCTGCCCGAGATCAGGTGCCCGTGAGGATGATCAGCCGCTGGGTCGCACGGGTCATGGCGACGTAGCGGTCGACGGCCCCGGTGACGCCCGTGCCGAAGGATTCCGGGTCGACGAGGACGACGAGGTCGAACTCGAGGCCCTTGGCGAGCTCGGGAGCCAGCGACCGGACACGGGACGAGGCGCGGAACCACGGGGCGCCGATGACACAGGCGATCCCCTCGCCATGCTCCTCCAACCACGCGTCCAGCACCCCGTCCAGCTCCGAGGCGGACCCGCGAAGCACGGGGATGCCGTTGTGGCGGATCGAGATCGGCACGTTGGCATCCGGGAGCACCGCCCGGATGACGGGCTCGGCCACCGCCATGACCTCGTGTGGCGTCCGGTAGTTGATGGTCAGGGACGCCGAAGTGACCCGGTCGAGTCCGACCCGCTGGAGCCGTTCCTCCCATGACCCGGTGAACCCGTGCCTCGCCTGTGCGCGGTCTCCGACGATGGTGAGGCTCCTCGACGGACAGCGAGCCAGCACCATCTGCCACTGCGCGTCGGTGAGCTCCTGCGCCTCGTCCACGACCACGTGGGCGAACGGGCCAGCGAGCAGGTCGGCATCGGCCGCGTGCCCGGCGACCTCGTCGACCTCGTCGACCAATGCGGCCTGCAGGTCGTCACCCCGGAGCATCGACATGACCATCATCTCGGAGTCGTCGGTGGCGATGAGGTCGTCGACGACGGTCGCCATCTCCTCACGCTCGGCGGCGCGGACCGCCTCGCGCTGACCTCTGCGCCGTGAGCTCTCGGGGTCGCCGAGCCGCATCCGGGCGGCGTCAAGGAGCGGCAGGTCCGACACCGTCCACGCGGTGGGCTCGGAGCGCTGGAGCCGGCGGACCTCCTCGAGGCTCAGCCCGGGCGCGCACCGGCGCAGGTAGGCCGGGACCGACCACAGGTCACCCACGAGCTCGGTGGCGTCCACCAACGGCCAGGCGCGGTTGAGGGCGGTGCGGAGCTCTCGGTTCTGCTCCAGCGACCGGCGCACCAGCTCGGGTGGCGCGTCACCGTCGTCGTGCCTGTCCACGAGGATCGTCAGCAGCTCCTCCCAGATGGCGTCGCGGGCCTCGTTGTGAGGGGTGCCGGGGTCTGGCGCGTCGAATGCGGCGGCCCAGTCGTCGGGCTCCAGCCAGACCTCGGCCCAGGGGGTCGTGACCCACATCCCCTCTGTCGGGGCCTCCTCGTACAGTCCGACAGCCGGCTCGATGGCCCTCACGAGCTCCATGGACGATTTGAGGCGGGCCACCTCCGGGTCCGTCTCCTCCGGGGCGCCAGCCCCCTCCGCGACGAGGTCACGCAGGGTGCAGGTCTGCACGCCTTCTTCTCCGAGGCTCGGGAGGACGTCCGCGACGAAGGCCAGATAGGGCTCGTGCGGACCGACGACGAGCACTCCGCCCCGGCGGTGCCCCAGGCGGGGGTCGGAGTACAGCAGGTATGCCGACCGGTGCAGGGCGACGACGGTCTTCCCCGTGCCCGGACCGCCGTCGACGACGAGGGCGCCTCGGGATCCGGCTCGGATGATCGCGTCCTGGTCCGCCTGGATCGTGCCGAGCACGTCCCGCATCCTGCTCGAGCGACTACCGCCCAGACTGGCGATGAAGGCCGACTGGTCGTCGAGCGCTGCCTGGCCCTCGAACCCGTCCGGGGCGAAGACCTCGTCCCAGTAGTCGCTGATCCGCCCGCGGGCCCACCGGTACCTGCGGCGGCTGTGGAGACCCATCGGGTTCGCGTGCGTCGCACCGAAGAACGGTTCGGATGCCGGGGAGCGCCAGTCGATCAGCAGCCGGCGACCCGCGGGGTCGGTGAGGCCGAGGCGTCCGATGTACACCGGCTCCCGGCTGTCCGCGGGAACGATCCTGCCGAGGCACAGGTCGAGACCGAAGCGCCGCAGGGACCGCAGGCGAGCGGTCAGCCGGTGGATCTCCAGGTCGCGGTCCATCGCCTGCTGGCCCCTGCCGGCCGGTGCCCTGCGCGCCGCCTCCAGGCGTTGGGACAGGTCGGCCACGGACTGCTCCAGCGCCGTCGTGATCGCCGTGAACTGCTGCTCGTCGACGGCGATCAACCCCGGGTCACGCTTGTCAGCGAGGCGGTCCGGAAGATGGAACGCGCTCGTCGTCATGTCCGGCAACGACCCACTCATGCCCGAACCCCCACTCCCTCGGCGCCTGCTCGGTCCGCACATCCTGCGACCGAGACGGGGCCTTGCGGCAAGCCCCCCACTGCGCTATACGTTGGGAACGGAGGGGGTGCTCGCCGGCCTTGCCGAGGTGGAGCAGCACGTGCAAAGGGTGGTTCCCCTCACCGCGAGTAGTCGTCCTCGAGGCGGTGGATGTCGTCCTCGTCGAAACTCCCGAAGGCGATCTCGAGCACCCGTCCGGGAAAGCGTCCCGGGTTTGCCATCCGGTGCACTGCTCCGCGAGGAACCCACACGGTCTCGCCCCGAGCGGCCGTCCACTGCCGGTCTCCGACGGTCATGTCGATCGGGACGTCGAGCACCTGCCACAGCTCGCCTCGGTGGTCATGACGCTGTAGGGACAGCCGGTGCCCGGGCCGCACGGTGATGATCTTGACCGTCACCTGCTCGTTGCACACGAACTGCTGGAACTCCCCCCAGGGCCGTTGGGACATGAGGATGTCCTTCGTGGGGTCGGTGGGGATATCGCTGCCCATGGTCGTTTGCACCCTTGCCCTCAGACGGTCATCGGCACTCATTCTTCCTCCTCCGCGACGCATGGCTCGATGGCCTCCCCCGCAGGCGTTCCGCGACGAGAGCAGGTGCTATGCCCGACTTCCTCTGAGGACTCCGTCGCTCGTGGTGCATGACGCGGCGTGCCTCAGGCCATGACTGGGTGGCGTCTGGCGGGGCCGGTCCGGAGGTGCCTCGACCCAGACCACCAGTGGGGCCATCCGCGTCATGACCTGTGCGGGTTGGCGTCTTCAATGGTGTGAAGCCAGATGACCAGCCCGGCACCCGGTGTCAGCGATGACGGTGATCGCGTTTCCGCACCCCTCGTCGCCCCCCGAGCAGGCGTATGCCGGCAGCCACCCGTCCGTGACCGGAGCCTTCCAGTCCCCACGCGGCCGATCCGGCCACATGAACGGCATCCTGCGGGTCCGCACGCTGCTGCCGTCGCCGGCTGGCGTGTCCGTCACGGGGGTCTTCACCGCGGAGCTGTGGGAGGCGGACGGCGGCCTCATCGGGGTCGACAGCCGTCGAGCGACTATCACCGCCTGCCCAGTGCACGGCGAGCGTGGTCTTCAGCTGGTCGTCGACCCCCTCGAGCTGGACCTCATGGGCATCACGGTTCGCGTGCAACGGTTCACGATCGAACCCCCGGCAGACCTTCCGACATCCAAGGCGCTCCCTGGCCACTCGGCCGGTCGCCGGCGAATCCCGAGTGGCGGTGGGCGCTCGTGACGAAGGCCCTGACAGTGTCCGGCCAGGTCTTCTCCCTGGTCCTGGCAGCTGTCCTCCACCGGCTCGAGATGTGGATGCACGGACACAGCAGGCACGACCCGGCCCACCTACCCACGGGAGCGCAGCGATGAGTGAGCCGTCCCCGGCATCCGCCGAGGAGATCGAGCGCATCACCCTGCTGCGCGATCCGCCCCCACCCCCCGGCTACGTCGACCCGCTGGCGGAAAGCCCTTCGCTCGAGGGCACCCGCGGTCCGGAGCCGGAGGGCTCCATGGCGACGACCGACGTCCGGGGGACCAGGAGCCCTTCCTGACGATGGGGACCCGATCAGCCGCGCGGCGCCGGGATTCGAGGAATCTCTCCTGGCGCCGCGCGGTGCACTTCGGTGCGGGGCGGCACGTCTGCCGGCGGCCGGCTCCCTCGTCCCGCGCGACGACGGGCTGCAGCTTCGGCGGACCCGGCCGTCCCGCCGCGCGTATGGTCACAGCCGTGACCTCTGGAGCGGCGGCTGAGAAGTCGTCCGAGCCGGGCGGACCCGACGAGGACGTGGCGGCTCTCATTCCCATGCTCCGGCGGATCGTCGGCGCTCGGGTGGGTCAGCACCCGGCCGCGGAGGACCTCGTGCAGGAGACCCTCGCGCGGGTCCTCGCCGCCAAGGACCGGATCGAGCCGGGGATGATCGAGCCGTATGCGATCACGACGGTGCGCAACCTGGTCGCCACGATGTGGCGCAGCGACGACCGGGAGCAGCGCAACCGCCACCGGCTCCACGACCCCAACGAGCCCCATGACATCGAGGACTCCGTCGTCGCGACCGAGGAGCAGTCGGCGATCACCGAGGCCCTCGGGCGGCTGACGGAGCGAGAGCGCGAGGTTCTCCTGGCACACGAGGTGAGTGGGCGTGACACCCGCTCCCTCGCGGACGAGGCGGGCAGCACCGCCGGTGCGGTCGCCGCGCAGCTCAAGCGGACCCGCGCCCGGCTCCGCGTCGAGTACCTCCTGGCGCTGGAGAAGGTCGAGCCTCCGACGGACCGATGCCGACCGGTCCTCCTCGCCCTGTCCAGCGCGGACCGGCGGCGGCAGCGAGAGCTGGATGCCCCTCGGCACCTGCTCGAGTGCGACCTCTGTGCCCGCCTGAGCGCGCCGCTCCTCGGCCGGGGACCGACGCGCGAGGACGAGGTCCACGTGCCCATCACCAGCGACCCGGACATCGTGGCCGCGCGGCAGGCCGCTCGTGAGCTCGCCGTGCGGGCCGGATTCTCCGGAACCGACCTCACCCTGCTCGCAACGGCCGTCTCGGAGGTCGCTCGCAACATCGTGAAGTTCGCGACCAGCGGTGACGTGACCATCGAGCTCCTCACGCAACCCCAGCCCGGTATCCGCGTGGTGGCCCGGGACACCGGACCCGGCATCCCCGACGTGGACCGTGCGCTGGAGGACGGCTTCAGCACGGCCGAGGGCCTCGGTCTGGGTCTCCCGGGTGCCCGACGTCTCATGGACGAGTTCTCGATCGTCTCCGAGCGGGGTCGTGGCACCACCGTCAGCATGACCAAATGGTTCGACAAGAAGGGATGACGATGAACGAGCAGAAGACCGAGGATGGCCAGGACACGGTCGTGGCGCTCGACGGGCATCAGCTCCTCCCACAGTTGGTCGCGCACCTTCGAGAGCACCGTGACCCGCTGCGCGACGAGTGGGCGTCCCGCATCCGCGAAGCGCACCTGCTCGAGGCGATGACCCCCCAGGAGATGGCCGCCGAGACGACCTCGGTCTACGACAACTACGTGGAGGTCCTCGAGACCGGCAGCGTGGAGGCACTCCAGCACTATGCGAGGGACCTGTCGGAACGGATCATCCCGCGCGGAGTGGAGACGCACGAGGTCGTCGGCATCGTGCTGTTGCTGCGCGACGTGCTCGCTCGATCGTTGTTCGAGAAGTACCAGCGCGACTTCCCCTTGCTCAACCGCGTGCTCGACGCCTACGAGCCGGCCGCCAACCGCATCGCCAACACCGTCGCGGTGAGCTTCGTGGAGGAGCGCGAGCGGGTCATCACCCAGCAGCAGGACGCCATCCGGGAGCTCTCGACGCCCGTGTTGCCGGTGCGCGAACGCCTCCTCATCCTTCCGATCATCGGTGTCCTCGACAGCGAGCGGGCCCGGCAGCTCACTGAGCAGCTGCTGCGCGGCATCCGCACCCACCGGGCCAAGGTGGTCGTCATCGACATCACGGGGGCGCCCGACGTGGACGAGACCGTCGCCAACCACCTCGTGCAGACCGTCGACGCCTCCCGGCTCATGGGCGCCAGCGTCATCATCACCGGCCTCTCCCCGACCATCGCGCAGACGCTCGTGACCATCGGCGTCGACCTCAGCAAGATGAACACCATCGGGGACCTGCAGGGGGGCCTCGAGGAGGCCGAGCGCCTGCTCGGCTACCGGGTGACACGGACGGAGGCGGACGACGCCTCGTGAGCGCTGGGCCGGCCCTCGTCTCCATCCTGCGCCAGGGTGACACCCTCGTGGCGTCGATCCACACTGCCCTGGACGACTCCGAGATGATCCGGTTCCAGAACGACCTCGTCCACCAGATCGGGGAGCACCGAGCCAGGGGCGTCATCATCGACGTCGCCGCGCTCGACGTGCTCGACAGCTTCGGGTCCCGGACGCTGCGGACCATCGCCGAGATGGCGCGGTTGCGCGGCGCCACCACGGTGATCGTCGGCATCCAGCCGGATGTCGCGTACGCCATGGTCCAGCTCGGCATGGGCCGGATGGGTGCCCACACGGCTCTGGACCTCGAGGAGGGCCTCGCCTACCTGTCGTCCATGCGGAACCGCCGGCGCAGGGCGGCTCCGTGACCGGGGTGGAGGACCTCACGCGCGACTACCGAGCGGCCTTCCTGCGGTACCTGCCCGGCCGCAGCGAGGCGGCCCTCACGCTCGGGTACGAGCTCGGTCGTCGAGCCGTGGTCGACGGCGTGAGCCTGCTCGACGTCGTCCAGGTGCATCACACCGTGCTCGCCGAGGTTCTCGTGGACACGCCGGCCGAGGACACGCCCGCCCTGAGCTCGGCGGCGGCGGCGTTCCTCGTCGAGGTGCTCTCGACCTTCGACATGGCGCACCGGCTGCAGGAGCGTCCTCAGACGCCTCGGCGCTGAGTCGCCCTCACCGTTCGTTCGCCGGCTGGGGAGTCGTGAACAAGATGGTGAGGCTCACCAGCAGCACCCATGAGGGAAAGACGAGCTGGGTCCAGGGCTGCGCCCCGGCAGCGATCAGCAGCACCGCAGCGGTCGCGAAACCGGAGGCAGCCACCCACCGCGGAAGTGCCGACGTGCGGAGGGCGAGGCTGCTCACGGAGAGGGTGAAGACGGCGGCCATCCGCATCGCGTACACGGAGACGAGCATCCGCGTGGTGTTGCGGCCGTAGGCCCACACCTCGGGGTCCGGGTTCGGCCGACTCAGCGTCTCGAGAAGGCTCGAGAACGTCACGGCGCCGACGAACAGCATGGCGAGGAACAGCAGACCGCTGCCGAGGAACACGGTGGAGAAGAGCCTGTCCTCGATCTGGCCGATCTGTTCCCGCAGGACTCCGATGAACCACAGGAACGCGATCCCGGCGAAGGGCACCAGGTGGAGGCTCAGCCTGATGAGCTCCCGGCGCCGTGCATCGGACTGGAGGGACTGGAGGCTGTCCTCGGACAGGGCGAGGCGCAGCATCACCATGGCGGTGAGCAGCAGGACGCCGAAGATGATCCCCGCGACCGCCGCCGACCGTCGGCTTCGCCAGAAGCGCGCCGTGCCGACGGGCGTGGTGGCACTCATGCCGGCCGGTTCGCCGTCAGCGTGGAACGCCATCGTCATCACACGGCGGCGCCGTATCCATTCCCACGACCCTGAGCTGCTCGTCGATGAGCCGCAGCGTCCGTTCCATGGCGATCGGTTCGAGGCGTCCGACCCCGCTGCCATGAGGGTGGTCGAAGAAGACGAGCAGGAGCATGAGCAGGGTGATGACCACGGTGACGCTACCCATGAGCATCGCCTGGGTGCCCGCTCTCTCCGCCCGATCGGCGAAGAACAGCATGTAGCCGAAGATGACGCCACAGATGATGAAGAGTGTCAGCCACAGCGGCAGCGGGATGATCCCCTCCGCCGCGTGAACCCGGTCGGTACGCGCCTGCTCGCGGTCGGACGTCTGCGACATCCACCGGTCGTAGGCGGACTGCTCTGCCGGCGTCTGCGCGTCGACATCCCGAATAGTCAGGAACATCCGAGCACCCCAGGGGTTGATGGAGTCGCCCAGCGTTCCCGCATCCAGAGCGTCCCACTCCACCCCGGCCACCGAGCGGGCATAGCAGATGAGCTCACCGGTGAGCCGTGGCGACGAGGAGGCGGGCAGGAACTGGGCGGTCTGCAGCTGCTGCGCCACGATCGTGGCCTCGGCCTCCGCACCGGCACGGGACTCGTCGTACGCGGCGAAGGCGAGGAAGATGATGAACCCCAGGAGAACGGAGAAGCCGGTCGCCAGGACGCCGAAGACGCCGGACGCGCGGTCACCGTCCGAGAAGTAGCTGCCCTCCGGTGCTCGCCTCCGCACGAAGAGCATTGCGGCGACGGTGCCGGCGGTGACGAGGACGACGACGAGCAGCCCGAGGACGAGGTTCACGGTGTCTCCGATCGGCTGGGGTCCGGCCAGGCGGTCCTTCGGTGGCCGGGCGCGCCACCGGTGGGCAGAGCTGTGTCTCCCTCAGGGTGCTCCGGAACCGCGGGCGAGGACATGACCTGAAAGGGGTGATCCGCCGCAGCGTCCGCTCGGGATCCACACACAACCTCCACACGTCCCCCCCGCCTCGTGCGCGACGACCCCCATAGCGTTCCCCTCATGATCAGCATGCGAGGACTGACGAAGGACTACGGCGACGTACGGGCCGTCGACGACCTCACCTTCGACGTCGAGGCGGGGAAGGTCACCGGTTTCCTCGGGCCGAACGGGGCAGGCAAGTCGACGACCATGCGGATGGTCATGGGACTCGACCGCCCGTCGGCCGGCAGTGCCACCGTCAACGGCAAACGGTACGTGGAGATCGCCGCGCCGCTGTGCGAGGTCGGGGCGCTGCTCGACGCGGGGGCGATGCATCCCGGCCGCTCCGGGCGCTCCCACCTGCGCATCGGCGCCCGGAGCAACGGCATCCCCGTGTCGCGGGTCGACGAGGTCATCGACCAGGTGGGCCTGGGTGCCGCCGCACGGCGACGGGTGAAGGCGTACTCCCTGGGCATGCGGCAGCGACTCGGGATCGCGGCTGCCCTGCTGGGAGACCCCCAGGTGCTGCTCTTCGACGAGCCGGTCAACGGCCTCGACCTCGACGGCGTCCGCTGGATCCGGGCGCTGCTGCGTGGCTTCGCCGACGAGGGGCGCACGGTGCTGGTGTCCAGCCACCTGATGAGCGAGATCCAGCTGATCGCCGACCGCGTGGTGATCATCGGTCGGGGGCGCCTGATCGCCGACGCCGACATCGACGAGGTGCTGAGCGGCCTCGGGGGCCGGCGGGTGCGGGTCCGGACCCCTCAGGACGACGAGCTGCACCGCGCCCTGGCCGAGCGCGCATCGGTCGTCCGGACCACGCCCGGCGAGCTCGAGGTCACTGGGATGGGTGCGCCGGAGATCGGCGACCTCGCCCGGGCCCTCGGCCTCGCGATCCACCACCTCGCGGACGTCGAGCAGTCCCTCGAGCACGCCTATCTCTCCCTGACCGAGGACAGCGTCGACTACCACGGCCGGCCCGCCGAGCCGATGTTGGACGGAGCAGCACGATGAGCACCACCACGGTCCTCGCCCGGTCCGCTCGAGCGGAGTGGTCCCGGATCTGGAGCGTGCGCTCGAGCTGGATCCTTGCCGTGGTGACGGCGGTTGCCGTCGTGGGACTGGGCACGATCATCGGCATCGACAGCTCCGACGACCCCTCGGGGCCGCCCCCGGACGCGAGCGCGTGGGACGGAGGGCAGCTCACCGGGATGTTCGCGCTCTTCGGGATCCTCGCGATGTCCGTGGTGACCAGCGCGGCGGACCACGGCACCGGCGCCATCGTGCCGACCCTGCAGTGGACGCCGCGCCGGGGTGTTCTCCTCGCGGCCCGAGCCGGCGTCGTCGTCGCCACCACGACCCTGCTGGGGATCCTGCTCGTGGCGGCGGCGAGCGTGGTGATCTGGGCGTTCCTGCCGCAACTCGGGCTCCCGGTCGCGGACGGGGCCGAGATCCTCGGCGGACTTGCTCTCGTCTACGCGTCCGGCGCCCTGCTGGCGGTCGGCCTCGCCCTCGTCCTGCGCAGTACCGCCGGGGGTCTGGTCACCGTCATCGCGCTCGTGCTCGTGCTGCCTCCGCTGATGGCTCAGCTTCCGTACGACTGGGCCGTCACCCTCTCGTCCCTCATGCCCGGCTCGAGCGCACTGTTCCTCATCTTCGGCGAAGGGCCGAGCGACGACATGACGACGACCTCCACCCGACTCACCCTCGCGGCGTGGGGCTTGACCGCGCTCCTCGCAGGCGGCTGGCGCCTCATGCGGACCGATGCCAACCGATGACACCTTCCCAGGGAGCAGACATGAAGAACGCGAAGACCTCGTACCGACTGGCCGTCGCGGTGGCGCTCGGGACCGTGCTGTTCCTGGCATTCGGCATCGCTGCCCTGGGCATCATCGGTGACGGTGGGCGAGCGGACCGGACGTACCTCGCGGTCTTCGCCGTCCTCGTCGTCGGCACGATCGTCGCGCGGTTGAGGCCACGAGGCATGGCCTTCGCGCTCGCGGCGACGGCGGTCACCCAGGTGCTCGTCGCCGTCGCTGCCCTGGCCTCCGGGCTCCCGGACTCCGAGGGCGCCTCGGTCGCGGACATCCTCATGCTCACCGTGATGTATGCCGGCCTCTTCGGGCTGTCCGGCTGGCTCTTCTGGCGATCGGCGCAGCAGTCCGGGGTGACAGCCGCGAGTCGCGCCTGACCGAGCGTCCCTCCGGCTCCACGGGCCCTCGACAACCATGGCGCTAGGGTCAGGCAACCGACGAGGAGACCCGATGACCCCTGATGGACGGCTCGCGGTCCTGGCACTACTCGGCTCGACCCTCGTGCTCGGTGCCTGCGCAGGCGAGGAGGCAGACCTTGCCGGCCGCACCTTCACCGCCACCGAGGTCCGCGGTCACGACCTCGTCGAGGGCAGCACTGTCACACTGGCGTTCGAGGAGAACGCGATCTCGGCCCAGGCGGGGTGCAACACCCTCAACGGGGGCGCGTCGTGGGACGGGGGGACCCTCGATGTCGAGGAGCCGATGGCCTCGACGCTCATGGCGTGCGAGGAGGACCTCATGGCGCAGGACCAGTGGCTGGCGTCGTTCCTCACGTCCTCACCGGCCCTCGAGGTCGACGGGGACGTCCTGACGCTCGATGACGACACGACCCGCATGACGCTGCCCGAGCAGCCGTAGGCGATCCCTCACGAGCATCCAGCGCGGTGGGGGCCTGACGCGTCGTCAAGCCAGCCGGCCGAGCCGGTCCTGTGCGCGCTGCACGGCGGTCGCGGCCGACCGCTCGTCCCGCGCGGCCGACTCCACCGCCCGCCCAGCCGCACGTTCGGCATCCCTCGCCTCGCCGAGGCCGTGCTGCACGTCGGCCAGCTGCTGTTCCAGCTCGCGACGCCTGACCTCCAGGGCTTCTCGATGCCGGTGCGCCGCGGTGGCCACGTCCCGGGCCTCGTCGGCGCGGCGGCGGGCGTCCTGGAGCTCAGCGACTGCGGTCTCGAGATCAGCGCGGGCGGCGGTGACCTCGGACGGGTCCGGCCCGGTGCGTCGCTCGGGGGACGGCCGGCGCGGTGCGGGCGCCACGGCATCCCCGACGGGCAGCGCTGTAGGGACCGCGACCACGCCGTCGACGGCCACCGGGTCGAGGCCGGTCGAGGAGAAGGTGTCGGTGAGCAGACCGGTGGACAAGGCCGCCGCCGCAGCGGCGTCCGCCATCGCGGCTCGCAGCGTCTCCTCGACGGCGCCGGCCACCTGCTCGCTCACCGGGTGCCCTGCCTGGCGTCCCAGTGCTCGCGCCTGGTCGGTCACCGCACGGGTGAGCTGCCTGCGGGAACGGTCGAGGGCCCGCACCTCGTCTCCCGACAGGACCCCCTGCGCGGCGCGCAGCTCGGCGCCCAGGGCCAGCACCTGGTCCACCTCCTCGCGGTGCGTCCGGACCAGGGTGTTGAGCAGCCATGCGGCCGTGGTGGGCTTGCGC
>JAQSWG010000065.1 GCA_029266735.1 Ornithinibacter sp. | reverse complement strand
CTGCAGAGCAGCACACGGGTCAACCGGCGAGGTCCGCCAGGCGTGCCCGCCAGTCCCGGGTGAGGTCTCCTCGCGTCGTCCGCAGCTCGCTCTCCAGCGCCCGGTCCGTCGCCGCCTCCGCCTGGGCATCGGTGCCCGTCGACGACGAGGCCACGATCAGCCGGCGGACGGCATCCTCCCCGTGGCGCTGCACGAGCAGCTCGACCGCCTGCCAGGCGGCGAGGTAGGGGACCTCGATGTCCGACGTCGACGGGTCCAGGGCGCTGGCCGTCGGCAGCGTCCTCGGTCCTCGCCCGGCCCTGACCTCGGTGAGCAGCGGTTCGAGCAGCCGCTCCGGCGGGACGTCGGAGCGTGTGTACCCGACGTGGTCGGCGTATCCCTCGGCGAGCCAGAGTGCGGCACGCCCCGGCACACTGCCTCGCACGGCCACGTGCACGAGCTCATGGGTGAGCACGACGTCGCGTCCCGCCGGCGTCAGGCGGGCATCGGCCGTGGGGTCGAGGATGATCCGGTCGCCGGTGGCCCTGCCGTCGGGTCCGGTCGGGCCCTCGGTCGTTGCGGCGACTCCGCTGTCCCCCGCCCCGGCGGGACGGCCGAGAAGGGTGTGCGCCTCGGTCGGGGTGCCGGGCGCGAGGACGAGGACGGTGCGGGGGGCCCCGTCCCAGCTGGTCATCAGGGCGGGCAGGGCGCCGTCGACGACGGCGGCGTGCTCCTCGAGCCGCGACTCCGGGACGGTCCCCGCGACCACGGCATGGGGCGTGCGGACCACCCGGAGCCCGGGCATGGCGAGCCACGGCGGCGCCGGCGCCGTGCCGACCGGTCCCTCTGCGGAGACGGCCCAGGCACCACCGGAGCGGACGAGTTCGTAGGCCACCCTGGTGGTGCGGTCCGCGGTGTCGAGGTGGTCGAGGCGGTACCGGACCTCGACCTCCGCCCTCACCGACCGCCTGTCCGGGTCCGGCGTGGTCGTCACTGCCCCGTGCGTGAACCGGGCCAGCCGCAGGGATCGCGCGGCCCGATAGGCGGCGAGCTGTCGCTCGCCCGGCCCGGTCGAACGGTCGGCCACCGTGGCGGCGAAGCCGGGCTCATCCCCCGCGACCAGGGCATCGGCACGCCGACGCAACAGGCCGACCACCTCGGTCCCCGTCGGTATCCCCACCGACGTCGTGGACCGGGCGGTGGAGGTAGGCGCCGCAGCTGGCCTCGTGCCGACCAGCGGGCCTGAGCTGCAGGCACCCGTCGCCACGAGGACAGCGATCACGACCGCGGCCGACAGCGCTGGGCGTCCGCGTCGGCAGAGGAGTGATCCGGAGAACGACTGGCCGTGCACCGGCCCATCGTAGGAAGGCTCACCCGACGGCGCGGCCCTCCTCCCCGCGGGCGGGGGCGGGCGCACCGGCTGCCTCGCGCACCGCCCTGGCTCCTGCTGCCGTCTCGGGGTCGACGAGGCCGGCCTGCACCAGGAGCGTCACGGCGGCCCGCTCCTCGGGGTCGAGGGCGTGGTCGAGGCGCACCGACGGTGCGGTGAGGTCGAGCAGGACGGGAACCATGCAGTCGCCGCAGTGCAGCTCGCGCACCGGGCACGTCCTGCACTCGACGGTCATCGTCGTGTCGTGGGCGGTCATCGGTCACACCCCTTCCAGGTGGTCTGCGACCACGGTATGGCTCGCCACCGACAGGCCCTTCGGCCACCGCCCGCGCGCCTTCCCCAGGGTGTCGGTGCACACGCCTACGGTCACCGCATGACGATGGTCCAGGGCACGTTCGACGACCTGGGGACTCCCCTGTCGAGCGTGACCTTCGTCGTCGTCGACCTCGAGACCACGGGCGGCAGCCCGGTCGAGTGCGGCATCACCGAGATCGGTGCGGTCAAGGTCAGGGGCGGGGAGGTGGTCGGTGAGTTCCAGACGCTCGTCAACCCGGGAGGGCCGATCCCGGCATTCATCTCCGTGCTCACCGGCATCACCGACGCCATGGTCGCGGGCGCCCCGCGGATCGAGGCGGCACTGCCGGCCTTTCTCGAGTTCGCGACCGGCTCCGTGCTCGTCGCCCACAACGCGGGCTTCGACATCTCCTTCCTCAAGGCCGCCGCCCGCCGCACCGAGCACGAGTGGCCCGGCCTCCCGGTCCTCGACACGGTGCACCTGGCCCGCCAGCTCGTGCACCGCGACGAGGTGCCGAACCACCGCCTCGCCTCCCTCGCGCGGCTCTTCCGGGCGACGACCACCCCCGACCACCGGGCCCTCCACGACGCCCGGGCGACCGTCGACGTGCTCCACGGCCTCCTCGAGCGCGTCGGGTCCATCGGTGTGCACTCCCTCGAGGAGCTCCTCGACTACACGGCCCGGGTCTCCCCTGCGCGCCGTCGCAAGCGGCACCTCGCCGACGACCTGCCGGACGCCCCGGGCGTCTACCTCTTCAAGGACGGCCACGGCAGGGTCCTCTACATCGGCACCTCGGTCTCCATCCGCACCCGCGTCCGGTCCTACTTCACCGCGTCGGAGCATCGCCGACGCATGGGCGAGATGGTCCGCATCGCTGAGTCGGTGAGTCCCATCGTCTGCGCGACGACCCTCGAGGCAGAGGTGCGAGAGCTGCGCCTCATCGCCGAGCACAAGCCGCACTACAACCGCCGGTCACGGCATCCGGAGCGGGCGCTGTGGGTCAAGCTCACCGTGGAGCCCTTCCCCCGGCTCTCCATCGTCCGCACCGTCGTCGACGACGGCGCGCGGTATGCCGGCCCGTTCGGCTCCCGCTCCGCCGCCGAGGCCGCCGTCGCCGCGGTCCACGAGGTGCTGCCGCTGCGCCAGTGCCTCGAGCGGCTGTCCCCCAGCCGGCCGCGCTCCGCGTGTGTGCTCGCCGAGATGGGCAGGTGCGGGGCGCCCTGCACGGGTGCGCAGTCCGTCGCCGAGTACGCCGTCGTGGCCGATCGGGCCGTCGAGCTCCTGGCCGGAGAGACGAGGGAACTGCTCGCCGCACTCCGCCGGCGGATGACCGATCTCGCCTCTGGGCAGCGCTTCGAGGACGCCCAGGTGGTCCGCGAGCGGTTCGTCGCCCTCGTGCGCGGCACGTCGCGGTCCCAGCGCCTCGACCCCCTCTCGCGCATCGGCGAGCTGGTCGCGGCCCGGCGATCGGTGGTCGGCGGCTGGGAGGTCGTCTGCGTGCGCCACGGGCGGCTCGCAGGCACCACGAGCTCGCCCCGAGGAGCCGATCCGATGCCGTACATCGCTGCGCTGCGCGCCAGCGCAGAGGTCGTCGCACGCCCGGTCGCGCCGTCGACGGCGGCGACGACTGAGGAGAGCGAGAAGATCCTCCGCTGGCTCGAGTCCCCCGGCGTACGCATCGTGGACGTCGACGGTGCGTGGACCTGCCCCGTGGGTGGTGCCGCGCCGGTCCGGGCGGAGCTCGAGCCGCTCGAGACGGCTCGCCGCGAGGTCTCCGGCTTCGCGGCGGTGCACTGACATCGCAACTAGTCTGGGCCGGTGATCACCGCCATCGTCCTCATCACCGCCGACGTCGACCGCATCCCCGAGGTGGCGCAGGAGATCGCCGAGCTCGACGGCGTCACGGAGGTCTACTCGGTCGCCGGTGATGCCGACCTCATCGCCATGGTGCGGGTCCGTCAGCACGAAGAGCTCGCCGACGTCATCGCCGACCGGGTGAACAAGGTCACCGGCGTCACCGGCACCAACACCCACATCGCGTTCCGCACCTACTCCGCACACGACCTCGAGGCCGCGTTCAGCCTGGGTCTGGAGAGCTGACTCCGGCCGAGCGGAGCGCGGACGGAGTCAGCCCTCCGACTGCGTGATCCGGCCCCACCGCTCGAGCAGCCGCCGCGCGTCACCGGAGTCGATGGCGGCCTCTGCCCTGGTCATCCCCGCGCGCACCGCCTCGTTGAGAGCCGGGCGGGTCGCGGAGGGGTGCCTGACCCCGGATGCCGTGGCCAACGCGAGGCCGGCATTGAGCACGACCGCGTCGCGCACCGCTCCTGGCTGACCAGCCAGCAGGTCCCGTGCGACCTGGGCGTTGTGCGAAGCCTCACCGCCGCGCAGTGCCTCGACCGGCTGACGGTCGAGGCCGAGGTCGGCGGGGTCCAGGATGAGCTCCGCCACCTGGCCGTCGCGCACCCACCAGACCGTCGACGTCGTGGCCAGGGTCAGCTCGTCGAGCCCGTCGTCGCCGCGGAACACCGACGCCGCACGGCCGCGGTCGGCGAAGACCCCGGCGATGATCGGCGCCATGCGGGCGTCGGCGACGCCGACCGCGGCGTAGGTCGGCTGCGCGGGGTTGGTGAGGGGTCCGAGGACGTTGAACGCGGTGCCCACACCGAGGTCGCGGCGTGCGACGGCGGCATGGCGCATCGACGGGTGGAACGCCTGGGCGAAGCAGAAGGTGATGCCCGCCTCCTGGGCGACCGACGCGACCCGGTCGGGGGTCAACGTCAGGGAGACCCCGAGCGCCTCCAGCACGTCGGCGGAGCCCGAACGCGAGGACGCCGCACGGTTGCCGTGCTTGACGACGCGAAGGCCCGTGGCCGCCACGACGATGGAGGCCATGGTCGAGATGTTGACCGAGTGCATCCGGTCCCCGCCGGTACCCACGACGTCGATGCTGGGGCCGGGGACGTCGATCCGGTTCGCGTGCTCGAGCATGACGTCGGCCAGAGCCCGCAGCTCGGCGACGGTCTCGCCCTTGGCCCGCAGGGCCACGAGGAACCCGGCGAGCTGGACGGGGGTCGCCTCGCCGGTCATGACCTCCGTCATGGCCCAGCGCGCCTGCTCCGGGGAGAGGTGGTCGCCGCGCAGAAGTGCGGCGAGCAGGTCCGGCCAGGTGGTCTGGACCGGCGGCGGTGTCGACACCCGGGTCAGCCGACCGCGACCCGCTGCCGGGCGAGGTCCGCGATGGCCTCGGACACGGCGATCGGGTCGAGGGGGTGCGGCACGACCCGGTCGGCGAGCGACCAGCCCGCCAGCCAGCCGTCCTGCGGCCGGCCGATGAGCACGAGGATCGGGGGGCACCGGAAGATCTCGTTCTTGAGCTGGCGGCACAGGCCGAGGCCGCCCACCGGGGTCGCCTCGCCGTCGAGGACGACGACATCGTGCCCACCGACGTCCAGCGCCTCGATGACGGCCTCCGCGGTGGCGCACTCACGCCAGGCCGCGACCTCCACGTCGCGCGCCGGGCGGCGCCCGGCCGCGGCCCGGACGGCGTCGCGGACGGTGATGTCGTCGCTGTAGAGGAGGACCGACACACGGCGGACGCCGTCGGTCGCCGAGGGCTGCGCGGGGGTCCCGGCAGCGTGCGAAGGGGTCATGCGGGCATCGTAGCGGGGGCAGCTCTCCCAACTTGTCGAGCCTTTCGGGGGGTCCGCGCTACGGACGTCGGTGTGAGGCGGCATAATCGCGAGCGTGGCGACTTCGACTGCAGCTCCCGAGACCCGGCCCGCGGGACCCGTCCCCTCGATCCCGGGTCAGGGGCCCGCGACCCGACCCAACCTCGTCGCCGTCGGGACGATGGTCTGGCTCGCCAGCGAGCTCATGTTCTTCGCGGCCCTGTTCGCCTTCTACTTCACGATCCGCGGCCACGAAGCGGACCTCTGGGCCGAGCGCACCGAGATGCTCAACGTGCCGTTCGCCCTCGCCAACACCATCGTCCTCGTCGTCTCCTCGGTGTGGTGCCAGCTCGGTGTGCTGCAGGCGGAGAAGGGGATCGTCTCCCGCCCGGCCGGGTCGTCGCTCACCCGGGTCGCCGCCTGGGGGATGCGTGAGTGGTACGTCCTCACCTACTTCTTCGGCGCCGTGTTCATCGCCGGTCAGGTGTACGAGTACGCGCACCTCGTCGAGGAGGGGGTGACACTCGCCTCGGATCCCTACGGCTCGGTGTTCTACCTCGCCACCGGGTTCCACGGTCTCCACGTCACCGGCGGGCTCGTCGCGTTCCTGCTCATCATCGGGCGCACCTTCACGACCCGGCGCTACACCCACGCACAGGCCACCGGTGCCGTCGTGACGTCCTACTACTGGCACTTCGTCGACGTCGTGTGGATCGCCCTGTTCATCATGATCTACGTCCTGCAATGACCGCTTTTGCATCCCGACCGCGCACCGAACCGCAGACGACGACAGGAATGCACCCGTGAACGCACTGGCAGCCCGCCGCCGGCACCCGGCGGCGATCGCCATCCTCATCATCCTCGGGCTCTTCCTCACGGGCGCCGTGTACGCCGCCCTGGCACCCAAGCCGGCGGATGCCACGACCCGCGCACTGCCGGCGCAGTCGGTCGAGGAGGGCAAGGCGCTCTTCCGGGCCAACTGCTCCACGTGCCACGGACTCAACGCCGAGGGACGCGCGACGGGAACCGGAGACCAGATCGCCGGTCCGCCGCTCGCCGGGGTCGGTGCCGCGGCCGTCGACTTCCAGGTCGGCACCGGTCGGATGCCGTTGCCTCGTCCGGACGTCCAGGCGCCGGCGAACAACGAGATCAAGTTCACCCAGGACGAGATCGACTCCATGGGTGCCTACATCGCCTCTCTCGCACCGGGACCGGGGGTGCCGAGCGAGGAGGCGGTCGACCCGACCAAGGGGGACGCTGCACGTGGTGGCGAGCTGTATCGCGTCAACTGCGCGATGTGCCACAACTTCGCCGGTGCCGGCGGGGCCCTCACCCGCGGCAAGTACGCCCCACCCATCGAAGGGGTGTCGGGCCGCCACATCTACGAAGCCATGGTGACCGGTCCCCAGAGCATGCCCGTCTTCAACGACGCCAACCTCACGCCCGAGAGCAAGCGCGACATCATCGCCTTCCTCTACACCATCGACGAGGCGGAGAGTCCGGGTGGGATGCCCCTCGGCTCGCTGGGCCCGGTGAGCGAGGGCCTGTTCGCGTGGGTCTTCGGCCTCGGCCTCCTCGTGGCGTCCGCCGTCTGGATCGGCGCCAAGTCCGCCTAGCCCTCATCCGTCCACACCCGCCCATCGACGACAGATCGGTATCCCGATGAACGAGCAGGACACACCCACCCACGGCAGCGAGGTGGGGCCGACAGGACACGGGACCGCCGTGCGCCTGGACGAGGGGCACATCATCGGGGACGGCGGCATCCCGGAGCGCTTCTCGAACCCAGGGCTGCCCGTTCACGTCCCCCGGGCAGCCGACCTCGACCACGATGCCGCGCGCCGTGCGGAGAAGCAGGTCACGACGCTGTTCGGCATCTCCATCCTCGGCACGCTGCTGTTCATCGTCCTGTACTTCCTCATCGACGTCGAGGAGACCATCTACGTCCCCGGAATCGGCGTCACCAGCGCGTCGAACCTCGCTCTCGGCGTGACCCTCGCGCTCGCCCTGCTCGGGATCGGCTTCGGCGCGATCCACTGGGCGAAGACGTTGATGCCCGACCACGAGATGGTCGAGGAGCGGCACCCGCTCCGGGCGACGGACGAGTCCCGCGACCGCGTCGTCAATGAGATGAGGGAAGGCGGCAACAGCTCCCAGCTGACCCGGCGGCCGTTCCTGAAGTACACGCTCGGTGGAGCCCTCGGCCTCTTCGCGGTGCCGCTCGTGCTCCAGGTGGCCGGGAGCCTCGGGCCGATGCCCCAGAAGAGCCTCTCGCTGACCTTCTGGCACGGAGGTCCGAGCGGGCCCGGCCAGGAGCCGGAGTTCAGGCCCCTACGCCTCATGCGCGACCCGGAGAACACCCCCGTCAGGGCGGACGAGGTCACCGTCGGGTCCGTGTACCACATCCTTCCCGAGGGGCTGCTGGACCTCGAGGAGGGCGTGCTGGAGGAGAAGGCCAAGGCTGCCGTCCTGCTCGTCCGTCTCCAGGAGGACGAGATCCAGTCGGAGAAGCAGCTCGACTGGGGATACCAGGGCATCGTCGCCTACTCCAAGATCTGCACTCACGTCGGATGTCCGGTGGGCCTGTACGAGCAGGTGACGCACCACCTGTTGTGCCCCTGCCACCAGTCGACGTTCGACGTCACCCGGGACTGCGAGGTCATCTTCGGACCTGCGAAGCGGCCCTTGCCCCAGCTGAAGATCACCGTCGATGATGAGGGATACCTCGTCTCCGAACAGCCGTTCGCTGAAGCGGTCGGCCCGAGCTACTGGGAGCGTGGCCAATGAGCACAGCACCCACCCGCCCTGCCGACGCCCTTCGTCAGGGCGACCGTCCGGCCGAGGCGCGCCCAGGGGCTGCCGCCCGCACCGTGGGCGGCGTCGCCGGCTGGGTCGACGACCGCACGGGGGCCGCCAAGCCCGTCGGCTACCTCATGAAGAAGGTGTTCCCCGACCACTGGTCGTTCATGCTCGGCGAGATCGCGATGTACTCGATGATCGTCTGCCTGCTGACGGGTGCCTTCCTCACCTTCTGGTTCGTCCCCAGCGCGGGACACACGATCTACGACGGCTCCTACGTCCCTCTCCGCGGGGTCAGCATGTCGGAGGCCTATGCCTCCACCCTCAACATCTCGTTCGACATCAAGGGCGGCCTCATCATCCGCCAGATCCACCACTGGTCGGCGCTGATGTTCATCGTCGCCCTCGTGGTCCACATGTTCCGGGTGTTCTTCACCGGAGCGTTCCGCAAGCCCCGCGAGATCAACTGGGCGATCGGCTCCGTCCTGGCGCTCCTCGCGATCATCGAGGGCTTCGCCGGCTACTCGCTCCCCGACGACCTCCTCTCGGGCACCGGCATCCGCGCCATGCAGGGGTTCGTCCAGACCGCACCGGTCATCGGGACCTATCTCGTGTACGCCATCTTCGGCGGCCCGTTCCCGGGGGAGATGATCATCCCGCGGCTGTACAGCGCGCACATCCTCCTCATCCCGGCGCTGCTCGTCGGCCTGTTCACCGCGCACATCGGTCTGGTGTTCCTCCAGAAGCACACCCAGTACCCGGGCCCGGGCCGGACGGAGAAGAACGTCGTCGGGTTCCCCGTGATGCCGGTGTACGCGGCGAAGGCCGGTGGCTTCTTCTTCATCGTCTTCGGCATCCTCGCCCTCATCTCGGCCGTGGTGCAGATCAACCCGATCTGGGCCTACGGCCCCTACGACCCCTCCGCCGTCACCGCGGGGGCCCAGCCGGACTGGTACATGGGGTTCGCGGACGGTGCCCTACGACTCCTGCCGGGCTGGCTCGAGTTCGAGATCTTCGGGTACACCGTGTCGATGAACATCTTCCCGGGCGCCCTTCTTCTGCTTCCCCTCGTGTACGTCGTGCTGGGCGTCTATCCCTTCCTCGAACGCTGGGTCACCGGTGACAACCGTGAGCACCACCTGCTGCAGCGGCCCCGGAACTCGCCGGTCCGCACCGGGATCGGCATGGCGGCCATCACCGCCTACTCGGTGCTCCTCTTCGCCTCCGGGAACGACATCATGGCGATCAAGCTGGGGATGTCGATCAACGACCTCACGTGGTTCTTCCGCATCGGCTTCTTCGTGCTCCCGCCGCTCGCCTTCTGGGTGACCAAGCGGATCTGCCTGTCCCTCCAGCGGCGTGACCGGGACACCGTCCTCCACGGCCGGGAGACCGGCACGATCGTCCGCACCCCGGACGGCCGCTTCTTCGAACGGCACGACACCGAGCTGACCCCGGACCAGTGGATCCTCGTCCAGCACGAGCCCGTGGCGCCGCTCGAGCTGGAGCCCGCGGTCGACGAGAACGGCGTGGCCCGCCCGGCCGCCCGCAAGGACCGCCTGCGCGCGCGCCTGTCGCGCTTCTACTTCGCCGACGCCGTGAACCCGGTGACTCCGGAGGAGCTGGCAGCGGCCCACTACCACGGTGAGGAGCACGAGGCGATCGAGCCGTCGGAGACCTCGGCCTCAGGCGGCGCGGCGCCGATCGAGTCCGCGGAGGCGGGCCGTCACTGATCGGCCGTCTCTTCGCACCGCCGGTGTGCCGCCCGTACCCCTGGGGACGGGCGGCACACCGGCGTCTGTGGGCCGACAGGGGGCTGGGGTGCTGCCCCGCGGGGCGCGGTGGTGCCCGGCGCCCGTGATGGGAGGCTGGACGCGTGCACGCGATGACGGACGAGCAGTTCGACGCGATCGTCGAGGAGGCCCTCGATGACGTTCCGGGCGAGCTGATGGCGATGCTCGACAACGTCGCCTTCTTCGTCGAGGCCGAGCCACCTCCTGAGGACCCGGACCTGCTCGGGATCTACGAGGGCACGCCGCTCACCGAACGCGGGGAGTGGTGGAGCCAGGGATCCCTCCCGGACCGCATCACCCTGTACCGGGGACCGCTGACCCGCATGTGCGAGGACGCGGCGGAGCTGCGCGAGGAGATCGCGGTCACCGTGGTCCACGAGATCGCCCACCACTTCGGTATCGAGGAGGCGGCACTGCACGAGCTCGGTTGGGGCTGAGCCCACCGCCAGGGCCTGTTCGCCCGGTTCAGCGCACGGAGAAGTGACCGGCGCCGCCGTCGCTCAGAGGGCGTGCTCGCCCTTCCAGTACTCGAAGGTCCAGCCGACGAGGGCCGGCACGGCGAAGAACGCCCCGATGATGAACAGCCACCAGCCCACGGCGAGACCGAGGAAGCAGATGGCCGCGGCAGCGCCCAGGAAGAGGGGCCACCAGCTGTGGGGGCTGAAGAAGCCGTAGTCACCCTGGATCTCGTCGATGTCACCGAGCGGGTCGTCGGAGGGGTCCCTCTCGAGCCGGCGACGCGTCATCCAGAGGTACCAGGCGATCATGAAGCCCAGCAGTCCCCCGAGGATGAGCCCGATGACGCCGACCCACTCGAAGCCGACCTCGTTGGAGCCCGTCCAGGCACCGTAGAGGGCTGCGACGGCGAAGGCGAACACGCCGATGAGGATGCCGATGCGCTCCATGGCCCGCATGCGTCAGCTCTCCTTCTTCTCGTCGACGAAGGCATTACCACCGAGGTCGGCCGGCCCGAGGGCCTCTACGAGGCCGCTGTCGCGGGCCACCGCCTGGTCGTGGACGCCGGGCGGTGCGGCCTCCGGGTGGTGGAGGTCGAACGCCGGCCGCTCGGAACGGATCCGGGGAATGCTGTCGAAGTTGTGTCGCGGCGGCGGGCAGGACGTCGCCCACTCGAGGGAGGCGCCGTAGCCCCACGGGTCGTCGGTCTCGACGAGGGGGGCGGTGCGCCAGGTCTTCCAGAGGTTGTACGCGAACGGGAGCATCGACGCACCGAGGAGGAACGCCCCGGCGCTCGAGATCTGGTTGCCGAGGGTGAAGCCGTCCTCGGGCATGTAGTCGGCGTAGCGGCGCGGCATGCCCTGCATCCCCAGCAGGTGCTGGACGAAGAAGGTGGTGTGGAAGCCGATGAACAGCATCCAGAAGTGGATCTTCCCGAGGCGCTCGTCGAGCATCCGGCCGGTGAGCTTGGGCCACCAGAAGTAGAACCCCGCGAACATCGCGAACACGACGGTGCCGAACACGACGTAGTGGAAGTGCGCCACGACGAAGTAGCTGTCGGAGAGCTGGAAGTCCAGTGCCGGGCTGGCGAGGATGACCCCGGTCAGCCCGCCGAAGAGGAAGGTGACGAGGAAGCCCAGCGCCCAGAGCATCGGGGTGGCGATGACGAGCTTGCCGCCCCACATCGTCCCGATCCAGTTGAAGAACTTCACCCCGGTGGGCACGGCGATGAGCATCGTCATGATCGCGAAGAACGGAAGCAGCACCTGGCCCGTGGCGTACATGTGGTGCGCCCAGACGCTGACCGACAGGGCCGCGATGGCGATGGTGGCGTAGACCAGCGTCTTGTAGCCGAAGATGGGCTTGCGGGAGAAGACGGGCAGCACCTCGGAGATGATCCCGAAGAAGGGCAGCGCGATGATGTAGACCTCCGGGTGCCCGAAGAACCAGAAGATGTGCTGCCACAGCATCGCCCCTCCGTTCTCCGGGTCGAAGACGTGGGCGCCGAAGCGCCGGTCGGCGCCGAGGGCGAAGAGGGCGGCGGCCAGGGCCGGGAAGACGAGCAGGACGAGGATCGAGGTGATGAGCACGGTCCACGTGAAGATCGGCATCCGGAACATCGTCATGCCGGGAGCGCGCATGCAGAGGATCGTCGTGATGAAGTTGACGGCGCCCATGATGGTGCCGAAGCCGGCGAGGGCCAGGCCGAAGACCCACAGGTCGCCGCCGGGGCCGGGGCTGTAGCTGTTGTCGGACAGCGGCGCGTACGCGAACCAGCCGAACGCCGCCGCCCCGCTGGGGGTGAGGAAGCCCGCACCGGCGATGAGACCTCCGAACAGGTACAGCCAGTAGGCCAACATGTTGAGGCGGGGGAAGGCGACGTCCGGGGAGCCGATCTGGAGCGGCATGAGCGCGTTCGCGAAGCCGGCGAACAACGGCGTGGCGAAGAGCAGCAGCATGATCGTGCCGTGCATCGTGAACAGCTGGTTGTACTGGTCGGGGTTGTCCACCACCTGCAGACCGGGGTTCAACAGCTCCGCGCGGATGATGAGAGCCATGAGCCCGGCGAGCATGAACCAGATGAACGAGGTGATGAAGTAGAGGTTGCCGATGACCTTGTGGTCGGTCGTCGTCATCCACTTGATCACCGTCTGCCCCGGCGCGAGGCGGCGGGTCCGGGCCGGCGCGGAGGTCGTCGTCCGGAGCATCGTCGTGTCGGTTGCGGCACTCATCGTCAGTTTCCTCCGTCGATGTCGTCGGAGACGGGGTCGGGGTCGTTCATGAGCTCTTCCCGGTTGAGCGTGTTGTTGAGGAGCCCGGTCTGGCCCTTGGCGCGCAGGTCAGCGATGTGCTGGTCGTACTCGGCCCGAGGGACGACCTTGACGTTGAAGAGCATCTGCGAGTGGTACGTCCCGCACAGCTCGGCGCACTTTCCCTTGAAGGTGCCCTCCTGTGTCGTGACGACCTGGAAGGCGTTCACCCGACCGGGGATCATGTCCATCTTCTGGAGGAAGGCCGGCACCCAGAAAGAGTGGATGACGTCGCGAGCGGTGAGCACGAACTCGACGCGCTCACCCACCGGCAGGAAGAGGGTGGGGACGGTCTCGGGGGCGCCGCGCTCCCCCGTGAAGATCGGGACGACGGTGTAGAGGATCTCGATCGGGATGTTGTAGCGCAGCTGGACCGGAAGCTCGGTGTCGTCCCTGCGTCGGCGGTACGCGACGACGCACCAGCCCACCAGGCCCCAGACCAGGGCCCCGACGGCGAGGGCAGCGATCCACGCTCCGATCCACAGGTTGGTGACCACTTCACCGTTCTCGGTGACGGCCGGCGGCAGCCACCCGGTCGAGGCGCTGCCGCGCAGCTCGTCCGCCGCACATCCGCTCAGAACGGCCACGGACAGCACGCCGACGAGGGCCGCAGAACCGAAGCGGCGCAAGGGGCGTCGGGCCGAGAGGAGGTCGTGCTGGCGCACCGCTGCACCCTTCGTCTGGAGGAGGTGACGGACAGGCTCAAACCCTACTGCACCACCTCCCTCGCCATCAGGCAGGTGCGACTACCGTCTAACCGTGGCGCGCCCCCCGACCGACGCTGACGTCGCGGGTCTCCTGGACGCCTCGAGGGGACCCCTCCACCCCGTCGCGGCCCGCACGCTGGAGGCGTCGCTCTCCGTCGCCTGGGCCGATCCCACCCGGCTCCACCAGCCCGCGAGGCGGGCGCGTGCCCTCCTCGACACCGCGCGGGAAGTCCTCGCCGACGCCCTGGGCGTCCGCCCCGACGAGCTCTCGATCCACGACAGCGCCGATCGCGCCCTCGAGCTCGCGATCGCCGGTTTGCGTCACGCCCGACGCCGCGCCGGCGAGCGGGTGGTTGCTGGTGCGACCGAGCGGTCCGTGGTCCTGCTCCAGCCCGGCACAGAACCCCACGTGCCGGTCGACCGCACGGGTCGCGTGCAGGTGCCGGAGTATGCCGGCGCGCTCGCGGCCGGCGGGGTCGCCGCCGCGGTGCTCCAGAGCGCCAACGGGGAGGTCGGCACACGTCAGCCGGTCGACGAGGTGGACGACCTGTGCCGGGCGGGCGACGTGCCGTTGCTGCTCGACCTCACCGCGTCGCTGGGTCGGGACGGTGGCACGGCGCTCCGGTCACCGACCGCCGGCTCGGTGCTCGTTGCCGACGCGGCATCCTTCGGCGGCCCACCGATCGGACTGCTCGCGGTGCGCACGGGCACTCGCTGGAGCCTGCCCGGCCCACGCCGGGAGGCGGAGCACGGGCGGGAGCACGCTCCACCGTGGGTGCCGCTCGTCCTCGCGGCGGCCGAGGCGTGGCGGCAGACGTCCGCGGCGCGCGAGATGGAGGAGCCTGCCGCCAGGGCGCTCGTCGACAAGGTGCGCCGCACGGCGGCGGCCGTCCCGGACGTCGAGGTCGTGGGCGACCCGGAGGCCCGGCTCCCCCACGTCGTCACCTTCAGCGTGTTGTACGCCGACGGCGAGGTGCTGCTCGAGGAGCTGGCCGCCCGCGACCTCGTCGTCGCATCCGGCTCCGCCTGTACGTCGAGCATGCTCCGGCCGAGCCATGTCCTGGCCGCCATGGGGGTCCTCACCCACGGCAACGTCCGCGTCACGCTGCCCTTGGAGGCCGTGTCACCCACTCGGGCGGAGGACGTCGAGCGCCTCTGTCGAGAGCTCCCCGACGCCGTCGCGGCGGTCCGTCAGCGCCTGGGAAGGGACGACCTGTGAGCCGGGGGCCGCACGAGACCGAACCGATGCGCGGGCCGGCGGGTGTGCCGGTCGTCGACGCCCGCGGCACGCGGTGCCCGGTCCCCGTCATCCGGCTCGCCCGTGCTGTCCGCGATCTGCCGCCCGGCGCCACCGTGGTGCTGCTGGCCGACGACGTCGCCGCCTGGTCCGACGTCCCGGCCTGGGCCCGGATGAAGGGGCACGCCGTCTCGCTGCACGAGGAGGACGAAGGCTGGACGGTCTACGAGGTGGTCCTCGGCCCTCGGGGAGCCGCGCCTCAGGACGCCAGGTCGACCTGAGGCGCGCGCAGCGCGTCGACCAGGCGCGCGAGGTAGTCCTCGCGCGGCCACTCCTGCGCCCCGAGACCTCGGAGGTGGTCGGTGGCCCACTGGACGTCGACGAGGCGCCGGGGGTCGCCGTCTGCATGGAACCGCTCGGCGAGGCCGACGAGGGCCACCTTGGAGGCGTCCCTGACGGCGTGGAACATGGACTCCCCCGCGAAGAGGCCACCGATGGACACGCCGTAGAGCCCGCCGACGAGCTCTCCCTCCTGCCACGCCTCGACGCTGTGGGCCCAGCCGAGGTCGTGGAGCCGTAGGTAGGCGGCGGCGATGTCCTCGGTGATCCACCGGCCGTCGCGGCCGGGGTCGGCGCAGCGGCGGACGACCTCGTCGAAGGCGGTGTCGACACGCACCTCGAACCGCCCCAGCGCCTGGCGCAGGGAGCGCCGCACCCGCAGTCCCCCGGCCGGGATGACGCCACGAGGGTCGGGCGACCACCAGCCCGTCGTCCCGCTCCCGTGCGGGCCCAGGCCCATCGGGAACAGGCCCAGCCGGTAGGCGGCGAGCAGGGTCCCCGGCTCGAGGTCCGCACCCGCCGCCACGAGGTCCTCACCGGGCTCGGCCCGCGCCGCGTCCAGCAGCCACGACGTGCGCGGGGGTTCGACGGGTGGGTGGACCATGGCGGAGCCGGGACTGCGTCAGTCCCGCGCGGAGCGCACGAGCGGCCCGATCTCCTCCGCCGCCCCGTCACCGTAGGCGGCGGCCACCCGGCGGAGGAACCCGGTGCGGGTCACGACGTACTCCTGGGTTCCGACCGTCTCGAGCACATGGGCGGCCAGGACCGAGCCCATCTGGGCGCAGCGCTCGTGGCTGAGGCCACCGGTGAGCCCCACGAGGAAGCCCGCGCGGAACGCGTCCCCGACACCGGTCGGGTCCACCCGCTCCACGTCGCCGGCGATCGGCACGTGGACCGGCTCCTCGCCGCGGGTGCGGATGTCCGCCCCGTCCTCGCCCCGGGTGATGACCCGGGTCGTGACCCGTTGGTCGATCTCCTCCTGGGTCCACCCGGTCTTGGTCTGCGTGAGATGGGACTCGTACTCGTTCGTGAAGAGGTAGTCGGCGCCGTCGATGAGTCGCCGGATGAACGGTCCGTCGGCGAAGGCGAGCTGCTGTGAGGGGTCGGCCACGAAGCGGATGCCGCGGGCCCGGCACTCCTCGGTGTGCCGCAGCATGGCCTCGGGGTCGTCGGCGCCGATGAGGACGAGGTCGAGACCCCACTGCTGATGGATCGGGCCGAGCTCGATCATCCGCGCCTCGGACATGGCGCCGGCGTAGAACGTGGCGATCTGGGCCATCGTGTCGTCCGTTGTGCACACGAACCT